>JAHZIU010000201.1 GCA_022601315.1 Betaproteobacteria bacterium | reverse complement strand
TTGGTAACAGCTCTTAACAGTATTCAAGGAGACATCAGCAGCCTCAACCTAAAAACCGCTTTAGAAACAATGGGAACTTTTAATTTGGAAGATTTTGGCGTGTTATCTTTTGGCCCAAATGACCATCAAGCCAGCGATCATATCTGGCTGACTCATTTGAATAAAACACTTGAATGGGAAGTTGTCAAAACCAATGGGGAAAAACATTGAAGATAGAAAATCAAGCTCAATTGATAGAAACTTCAAGTTGGTTAACAAGCCCCCGATCCAAATTGATACTCAGCCTCTGCACACTGGTCATTGTGTGTATCTTCACCTGGCTAACCTACGATATAGTGCAAAAGTACCGCACAACCCTCAATATTTCTCAACAACAAGCAGAATTAAAAACACAGGAAATCGCTGAGGCCATAGACGCAAAGTTAGCAAAGCTGGTTTTTGCCGCCGACGAACTCGCTGACAATTTATATGCCAGCACTTTAAGTAAAGAAACCATTGAACTCAAGCTTAGAAAATCCGCATTAAACCATACTGATTTTTATGCGTTAGGTGCCGCATTTGATTTATATAAAATCAGCCCACAATTACGACTCTTTGCACCATTTATATATATAGATGACACAACTAGTAAATTGGGTGGCCTAGATCATTACTATGACTACATCAGCCATATCCCACAAACCTACATCAATCAAACAAACAAAAACTGGTTTGCACAAGCCATTGAAGGAAAAAATGGTTGGCTACCGCCATCCTTTGATATCGCCCACAATCAACACACATTAAAATATGTGACGCCCATCCGCTCGCACGCTCAATCAGATGAAGTTAAAGGCGTTGTTTTTCTGGATATCGGATTAAAATGGATCCGGCAACAGGTGGAAAACCATCATACCGGTGAGAATGCATATACCATTATTGTCAATGAACAAAATCAAATTCTTTATCACGGTTTGCAAGGTTCGCAAAAAATAGTCAACGCCTTAGATGAAAGCGTATCACCTGCCTATATCGCCAAATTTAAAGCAGGGATACCGGGAAAAAACAAGCTAACCGGTCGACCGGCCTGGCTACACCACCACCCAATCGGTGAAACAGGTTGGCAAGTACTAACCGTTATCAACATTGAACCCAGTAATAATGGTCAGTTATCTAATGCTGTTTATAAAGGGCAATTGATTCAGAAGTCTGATTTCATCACCTGGATAGCCAGTACAGTCGCCCTGTGTCTATTGATTTATTTATGGATTGCTGTGACTAGACATCACTTCTCAGAGAAGCAGCTGTGGCGTCATGCATTTATCACATCATTGATATTTACACTTGGCATTGTTGCAGTTTGGGTCTGTGAAACCTACGCACCATCACCAATACGAGACAATTCACTGGTATTCTCCAATCGTGCAACCGTTGATCACTTTCGGGATGATTACACGATTAAATCAATTGAAGAATATAAAACGCCGTTGCTTTATATTCCTACCGGATTATTCATTCAATCCATCGAATTTCTAAATGCAACCAATGTCACGTTAACCGGCTATCTTTGGCAGCGTTATCCCCATAAGTATGAAGAAAAGATTGAGTACGGCGTCATTTTCCCGGAAGCGGTTCAAACAACCATGAATGAAAATGACGAATATGAAGAAGGTGATGAGATCATCAAAAGTTGGTATTTTGAAACAACTTTGAGAGAATCCTTCGATTACAGCCTTTATCCCTTTGACCGGCAGTTGTTATGGGCGCGACTGTGGCATAGAAACTTTACCGACAATGTCGTACTGGTGCCCGACTTCAAATCATATGACAGCCTGCACCCCAACACACTACCGGGCATTGAGCGTGATTTTGTACTGTCAGGGTGGCGTTTGTCACGCACGTTCTTTGATATGCGGATTAATACTTACAATACCAATTTTGGTAATGTTAAATTCTCAAATCGCGATCAAATGCCGGAACTTTATTTTAACGTTGAGCTATCCAGAAACATATTAAACCCGTTTATTGCACACTTGTTTCCGCTCGTCGTCGTGCTACTGATGCTCTATGCACTTGTTCTCACAATTTCTAGAAAAGAAACCAGCTTGAGATTTTTTGGTTTTGATGTTTCCACGCTGATCGCATCATCTTCAGCATTATTCTTTTTATTATTGATCATGCATGTTCAACTGAGAGATGAACTTTCAACCAATTCAATCGTTTACATGGAATACTTTTACTTAGTATCCTACATTACCATACTAATGGTTACGGTTAACTCCATCTTATTCTCATGGGACCCGCCCATTAAATGGGTGGAATTTAAAGACAATCTAATACCAAAATTACTATATTGGCCTGCATTAATGATGTGGTTTTTTATATTGACCGTATTCATTTTCCAGCAAAGTTAAACCTAAAATCCTCAGTTATCAGTTGATCAACTCATCAACCAAATGCTGTACACGCATACAGTGGCTACCCTACCAATAAATCTGTTCACAGTCTGAACAGATCAGAAACTGGTCGAAGTATTTCTTGGTCAATGGCTTCAAACGATGCGCGGTTTTTTGTTTGTCCGTCTCAGCCAGTTTTCCATTACAGCGCGTGCAACGCGTCATCGGCATGACTAAATGATGCAAATCAAATCGATTCAGCACTTCCCTGATCTGAGTTTTAGGGATATGCGCCCGCACAAAATACCCATAGGTAATGATTTTTTGTTGCAACAACACGCGATCACGCGTCAGTACAATCCGCTACTGTTCACAGGGCAATCGGGTATGCATGAATCAAAGAAAATGAACGTCAGGCTCAACATTTCAGCAATTATTGAGGATAGGCATAATTGTAATGTATTAATGTTGGTAGACACTTTTTGGCAACATTGACCCTTTTGACAACTAAAAAACTAATCACCGCAGCTTAAAAGCAGCTTGGGCAGCCTGAGTACGATTAGTCACGTCCAATGCCCTTAATACCGAAGCAACATGAGACTTCACTGTTGCTTCTGAAATACATAACTCACTAGCGATTTCCTTATTAGAAAACCCATTTGCAACATGGTTTAAAATCTCTCTCTGACGCAACGTCAATTTAGGAGCAATCTCAGATGAATAGAATTCATTCTTACAATCGACTTGTGCCTTGTTTTGGCAAGGCTTCGTTTCACCCACAATTATGGATAACTTACTTAATAACACCGATGGAATATAAGTCTCTCCAGAAAGAACTAACCTTATTATTTGCAACAACGTTTTACCTTTAGTAGACTTATGGATAAAGCCCGAGGCACCTAAAGTCAATGCTTCACACATAATTGTCTGATTGTCAGAGGCAGATATAATAATGACAGGCAACAATGGATGGCTTTGCTTAATTTCCACCAAAGCCTCCCATCCTAAAACACCAGGCAAGCATATACCTAGCAGTACTAGATCAAGATCATTCTGACAATCAACTAGCGCCAATCCTTCTTTACGGCATGAAGCCTCAAAGATTATTAATTCATCAATCAACGCATTAAGGATATAGCACAGCCCTTCTACAAATAAAAGATGGTCATCTAAAATCAAAATTTTCAACATAAGAAATTCAGTATAACATCTTATAAATAATAGACATTATCAATATATAAGGCTATGTCGTAGTTAATTGTTGAGAATTTCTTGTAAAATGGTGAAGTCTATTTCCTAACCTTTGATTTTGTAACATCACTTTCTTATACTCCAATCCCCCCTAAAAAAAATGACTCAATTGAGTCATTTTTAACGTTTAGGCTCAAGAAATATGAAATTTCAGGGAACCAAATGGATAGCAAAGTTTCACGGTGTGGCTACATTATCTCGTGAGTTATCTGGGATGACATAGGATGGCCTATCGCTTTGACCAATAATTACAATAACTTTTTGTTTTATAGGGCATATTGAAAGAAAAAAACCGTTTCAACCGTTAACTATGACATAGCCATATATAACGTAATAACTATTTATTATCCCATCTTTTTAATCCAAAATCTCCGCCCTCAAGCGGAAAAAAGCTTGCTCATACTATGAGCTATACAACTGGTTGTCACACAATTTTCCACCATCGTTACTATATTGTTTGGACACCTAGTCTGAATATTGCACCAGTACGTTAGATTTTGGCTTGTAATCGTTATTCCTGTTGGTTTTTAGCAAATTTTTAGAAAATACAGTTTGTACTTGCGACTCACTTGCTGGTTTTTAACTTGCCCTGTATTGAATAGAACGCACATGCTCTCTACGCCGCAGAATAACTGCGTCTCCGGTCGCGAGCACGCTCAATTCAGTACAAGGCGGCGTTTAAATTCCACCAACTGGTGCAATATTCAGGCTAAATATCAACACAAGGTTCTGCGAGGAGAAATAATAGAACGGGTTCGCACAATTGTTCACCAATTTTTTAAGGAGATGGGCTTGACGATTGCACATGGTATATTGTCGACAAATCATGTGTATATGATCGTAGAGATACCGTCGCGCATTGCGTTAGTCGTTTTTTGCAACGAGTGAAGAGGCGTTATTCACGAAAAGCTCTAAAGGTTTCCAGCCAAACTCGATCCTACCGGCGCCAGCCGGTAGTGGTTCAGTTCAATGACTTTGCTATCTATGGAGTTTGATGACTAATACAAATAAAGGTCTACAAGCCACATCCATTTATAGCACCGAAACAGTAGGAGCAAGAGTAAACTTTATCGCTGTGGACTCTGTACCCACACCACCACCGCTGATAATAATATCAGCAACGGAGATGCCCATAAGATTCAGTTCGGTCAGGTATTGCACTGTGACGTTTGAATTCATCGCAGTGCCTTCAACCACCTGAGACACAGATCCAATAAACAGTATCGACTGGAATTGGAAGTTCGCTTTAGAACCCGGCGCTATATTAACCTTGGCGGCCAGCAAACTGCCTCCACGGTATATCTGTGCATCAATGGAACCTTTTGCCAGTTTGTTCGACACTTCAACATCGACCGGACTAGCTGCGGGCATAGGAGAGGATCGCAACTCATGCCCGGACAGAGTATTTATCATCTCGTAGGCATAGCCTTTCTTTGCTAAAATCTTCTGCATATAGTTACCATTGGCATCCTTCGCACCTACATACAATTCCTGGGGATACGTAAACGGATGATTAGCGCCATTACCCAAGCTTTGGATAACCTTCCAAGCTACGGCTTGAATGCCCGAATCAAGGTTTATGTTCCGCTGAAATATCACATAATCACTGTTACTTGCATCCTCTGAGAGATTGATGAGGTTTAATTTTATATCAGCCATGTTTTTTCCTTTATTTGAGCGGGATAGTGTTTACATCCCATCCTTATCGTTTTTTTTACGATGCATGAGTTTAGAACCTACGCTTAACCAAGACAAAACTCTTCAGACAAGACAATATGCTCCGACCCGGCAAGAAGTTTGGGTTCCAATAATGCGCATACACTATCTCATGGTGCTGTAGCGTAGTTTGGATGATATTATTGCCCCCGGGGTTAATGGTCATTGGATCAGCCTGGGCGTTGGTTACAACATTTTTCATGATTGAACTCCTTTAATAAGTCGCAGAACATACCGGCTAGTCGATACCCAATTTAGTGCAGATATAATCTAAATCCGTGTTACTGAGGGATGGGTATTCCCAAATAAAAAGCCCGCCAATCTGCTTGCTTGTCACTTGATTCAGGAAATAATCAAGATTCTTCCGAGTCAGTCCTTTGTAGGTGAGAGCAAGAATAACTTTTTTAGGAAGTACGCCTTGCGCGATAGTTTTTTCAATCGCCGGACCGACATTAGCAACAACATCATCCATCGACCACATACTTTTGCCGTAACACATCAAGATAAATCGGTCAGCAGCTCCATGCTCTGCGATTTTCTTAACATCATGAACGCCTTGGTGATTATTGTTATAATCCCAGCCCGCCAGAAAAGTATAACTGGATTCCTTTCCATGATTCTTAAGGTGCTGTGTCGTCACTACGATATTGCCGATATCCATCATCGATTCATTATCAAAATCCACGCCGACCCAGTTTTGAACTTGCGATGCGTCAACAATGGCTTTAATTTCTGAGGCAGCGCTTGGCGTTCTATCTGGCACACCGCCTGCGCCGCCGTAAGTCCAAAGAACCTTGCAGTAAGGGTATTGCGGTGCTGGCGTTTTCGCCGGACTCCAGCCGGGTGCTTTCGCAGTGCCGGTGGTTAAGGAGGGAAAATTGGTAACCATGCCATACATGGCATAGGAAAAAGATTTTGGCGGGACAACCTTTAAGTTTTGAGACCATCCACCAACAATGTAATCGTCCATAATTATAGTTTCCTTGCGTTGTTGAGTATTTTGATGAAGAATTCAGCTCAATGATCACTGTGTAGTGATGTACTAAACGTAGTGAAGCTCATCAATATCAACACTCAAATCGAACAATGCATTTTTAAGCCAGGAGTTAATCAAGTCCCACTTTAACCAGAGAGATCTTTAAAACAGAGCCTTCCGCAGTTTTACCTGCCCCGTATGTCAGGTTAATAAACAAAAAAGTCGAGGTGCTTGAACTTTTTAGAGAAATAAATTCCATCGTCCCAGTAACTGTAGACGACCCTGTTTTCGGAACCACAGATTGTTTTGGACTAATAGCCGACGAAGCTTTAAATGGGAATGTGAATGCCGGATAGACATAGGGAGCTGCCGTTGGTGGAATGGCCGCAGCGCCAACGGTGTAATCAGATAAGGTAACAACGACACTGGTTAACGCTTGAGACTGCGGATCATAGACAGGCACAGCGACCAAGCTCACCAGCTTATCGTCAGATGCCCATGTGTTATCTTGTGCCTGCGCTACAACGCC
The DNA here is from genome assembly GCA_022601315.1 of Betaproteobacteria bacterium. Classification (GTDB taxonomy): domain Bacteria; phylum Pseudomonadota; class Gammaproteobacteria; order Burkholderiales; family Nitrosomonadaceae; genus Nitrosomonas. The sequence goes on along the minus strand of JAHZIU010000201.1, from coordinate 112 downwards.
ATAGAGCGCAAAAAGAACCAACAGCAGTAATTTAAGTAATATTTTTGGTTTCATTGAAAATCCTCATCATAGGGTTAATAAATTAAAAAAATGGAACAGATTTTATTGAGCT
>JAHZIU010000200.1 GCA_022601315.1 Betaproteobacteria bacterium | reverse complement strand
TCCCCGTGGTCTTGCCACGGGGAGCATTCTAGTTTGTGTTTTTGAAGTCAGCGTAGCGCGCCGTTTTTGGTTTTCTGCGCCGTAATACCCCGCTGTCTTGCGGCGGGGATAGGCGCAGGGCGTGCGGAGCAAATTTATTTTCTGATGGTAATGGTGGCACCGATTTTGCGACAGCCACTGTTTCTATTGAGGCAGTAGCCGATATTCCTGCTTTGAGTTATGAAGTTATTGCAGGAAACAATGATGATGAAGTTGTTGTGAAGGTTACGACCGAGCAAACCGATGCTGACAGCTCGGAATTCATTGATCGCATTGCGCTCTCTGGTATCCCTTTAACTGGGGTTGTTGTCGATCCTAATGGGTACAATCCAGTTGAAGAACCGGATCTAATTGAAAAAGAGTTCAGATTCGTCCTGCCACTTGGGGAAGACACCGGGTTTAATTTGGGAATAACAAGTGTTTCAAAGGAAACTTCCAATGGCGACGAGGAGACTGCTTCTCAAACGCTGGGCTTAATCACTAATACGCACAGTATTTTTGAAGATGGCCAGGCAGGGCTGGACGCTCCATCACATTCTCCGATAAGTGCGTTTTTTGAGGCGCCTGCCATTAATACAGTTGCAACCGGCGATGCGAGAACCATAAATATTTTACAAGCCCCGTCGCATGGTAGTGTCCAGATTATCGATGGCGCCGATGCTGATAATATTCCTGGCGATGCCATTGAATACACGCCAAATACTGACTACAGTGGCAATGACAGCTATACCTATACTATTTCAGATGCTAACGGCAATACTGACTTTGTCATGACCAGCATCTCTGTTGTGGCGGTTGCCGATATTCCTACGCTAACGGTTACGACTTCTTCCACTGCTAATGTGAATGAAGTCATATTTACTGTTACAGCCGCCCAGCAAGATGCCGACATATCTGAATTTATCGATCGAATCGAAGCTGTTATTCCGAATACGGGGGCAACAATATCCCCTTTAAATCCACTAGTCGCCGGCGGCACCTATACTCAAAACTTTCTCCTAACCCTTCCCGAAGGCCAAAACGCAGATTTTGATCTGGTTTTCAACGCATTTTCTAAGGAGAGTAGCAACGGTGATGAGCAGTTAGTTTCAAAAACCATCAGCGTCGCTTCAGCAAGTTCAACTATTACAGAACATTCAGATTGGGAGCAAGACTACGTTTCACCATTCTCATATACTGACTTCCACAAGTTTCGTGGAGCATCTACTAATGGGCTACAAAAGGTAGAAAAGAGTGGAAGTGGTTTTACTGTGGGTGGTGAAGCTGATATTGATATCGGGATACAGGAGGATTTTGACCTTGAAGCAGGTGATCTCACTGTACGCATGGAGCGTGATACAACAGTTGATACGTTTTATAACAGCTTGACAGATATACTAGAGATCGACACTTCATCAGTGATCAATCAAGCTAACTGGGCTTTACTTGATCCATCGGCGTTTGTTGAGCTATCGGCTGTATTCGACTTTTATGCAGATGCTTTTGCTAAGGTTAATCCAGGAGACCCAATAGGTAATCTTGGCACAATCAGGCTGTCTGACATCAGTGATAAATTGACTGCATTAAATAATATTGATATTGATGCCCCGTTTGTTACCTTCAATAATGATACTGTTCCAGAAGGCGTTATTGATTTAACTGTCGCAAACCCTGCACTCCTAAATGACAAGGGTGAGTTGCCTGCTTTTCTGGACTTTGTTTCCATTTTTTACGAAAATCCAGACCATCTCGGTGGTTTGCGAGGCGTAGATACGGTGACCAATAATCTCGTTACTTATGACATTGATCTTGATGAACTTCTTTGGAACATGTTTGAATTAGCTGTTTTTCCATCACTTGCGAGCAAAGACGGGATTAAACTTACGCTTACCCAACTTGCTTTTGACCTAAACTTGAATCCATTTAATATTGAAGCGAAAATTCCTGGAACCGGGTTGTTTCTAGATGTCGAACTAGAAGATTTCGACATTAATGTTAACTACGATCTTGAAAGGACTACAGACTTCAACGTTGATGAATTAGCTGGGAAAATTATCTTCGAAGATGGGACTACGTCCAACTTCGTGGCTGGCGATACGCTGACTTTTGCAAATGCTTCAGCCATCGATTTAAATGGCAATGGAAATATAGAGTACGTTTTCGAGCTTGAGCAGGCAGGAACGTTTGACCATCAAGCTGAGCTTATTCAAAATCATTCTTTTGTAGTCGAAGCGCTAAAAATAAAAGGTGGTTATGACGGCGTACTTGGAAGATGGGCGGGTTCTACTACGCCACTTTCACTCATCGATGAGACATTCAAAACAGAAACATATGATGTTTTCGATGATACTTTCGCATTTACGCTAACAGATCAATTATCTTTATCTGTCCCACTGGTGGCTTAGCGCGATCAAAAGCACCCCTGAAACGCCCTTTATATATTAAAGGTTTTTTGAGAGCGTTCGTGGGAAGGACAAAATGGATTGTCGACGCTAGAAGACAATCCAAAAATCACAAAAACCAAGTAAAATCAATCTGGGTGCGCCCCTATAAAATAATCGAAAAAATACTTGACAGGTTTTTGGGCGGAAAAAGCTTGATATATTTCTTGCAAATAAAATTCTGCGCCATCCTCTTTGTGCATAATAATAAACCTTTATTAACTGAGGGAATCCATCTTGTAGGCAAGTTTCATACTGGCTACTGAAGGTTAATAGTGAAGAATTTAATAAATTAAATATCAAATAGATTTGATGAAGCCGAAGCGAGTCAATGCCCTGACCCAGAGAGACCATACGCCAAGACTATCTTATAGAAAACCCAGAGAAAGGATGCGCTGGCTATGAACATAGTGATCATTCGATCTTATTTCTTGCTTTTTTCTTTGCTGTTACTAATTAATGGTTGTTCAAGCTTACTGTATTATCCTGACAATAAGAATCGTTTCTTTGACCCAAAAGCTGTGGGATATGCACCTGAAAATATTTTTTTCACGGATGTGGCTGAACGAAAACTACATGGCTGGTGGTTTCCTGCTCAAAAAACGCCAGCAAAAGCGACAATTGTTTTTTTTCATGGTAATGCTGAAAATTTGACTTCGCATTTCCTGCAATTGGCTTGGATTAGTGCGGATAGCTATAATCTTTTTATTTTTGATTACCCCGGTTTTGGGCGTTCAGAGGGGAAACCCACACCGAGAAGTTGCCTCGAATCAGGCCATGCAGCAGTTGATTGGGTAAACAAGCATAAAGCCGAAGACGGTCCAATTATTATCTACGGTCAAAGCATGGGTGGGATTATTGCCTTACGGACGGCAATTGATAAAAAAGCCGAAACCAATTTGAGGTTGGTGGTTGCAGACAGCACTTTTGATTCTTTTCAGAGAATAGCCCGCGTTAAGTTATCTCATCACTGGTTGACCTGGCCAATGCAACCGTTGAGTTATGTATTATGGAGTGATCGCTGGGTTCCCGAAAAATTGGAATCATTATCGCCTGTTCCTGTTCTAGTTATTCATGGACAGAAGGATAGGACAGTTGAGCCAATATTTGGTGACATGTTATATGAGAAACTAGTCGAGCCGAAAGCGTTCTGGAGAATACCTGAAGGAAGGCATACCGATGTGTTTTGGGGACATGAATACAAATACCGCAGTAAATTTTTAGCGTTTATTGATAGCTTGGAGCAATAATAAGTTTCTTGTTGTGCGGTTTTTTGTGGTTGAATCTGTCGATTCTGGACCACCATTCATTTCCGTTTTTTTCAATATTGAGCTACGATTTACTTTGCTTGTATCGTTGGATACAGGCCAAGATTATATCTCTCTGATAATGCCGTCGATTTGAATCGGCCATTAATTTTCTTAGTTACAAAACGACTTTCAATCAGAAATTCAGATTTCTTGCAACTGAGTTATTCAGCTTTCATTCAGGTTTGATTTGTTTTAATTGGCTCTGCACATTGTATGACATACAGGAAAAATAAAGTATGAGTGAGTTTCAGAAATGGGAAGTAAATTATAAATAAGAATCATCCTTAATGGAACTGGAGGGTTAAGTTATGAGTGAGACTATTACAGATTTTAACATTGATAAACATCTTGAAACAGGTGAGGATGTAAAGCAATTTTTGCGTGCAACAGCAAGTACCGGAGAGCCATCTGAATTTATCCATGCTTTGAGTATTGCTGCTCGAGCAAAAGGTATGACTGAAATCGCTAAACAAGCAGGTGTAACGCGAACTAGCCTGTACAAATCTTTGTCAGAGGATGGAAACCCACGTTTTGATACCATCGCTAAAGTCGTTGGAGCATTAGGATGTAAATTGATAGTGTCTTAGGGTGATCTGAACGATGCAGAAGCAGCTTGGGTGACAAGGAAAAAAGAAAAGAATCCCTTGTGTGCCCCTAAATTCTTAAGAAAAAGCAATATAAAAACGCCGATTGATTTTTGAATGAATCGGCGTTTTTTATGATTTATGATCCTGTGAGAAATTCGACTTGGCGCCAGGCTTCATAAGCCACAATTGCAACTGTGTTTGAAAGATTTAAACTGCGACTGCCGGCTATCATTGGGACGCGAATACGGTTTTGCTCTGAAATGCTCTCCAAAAGATTGTTGGGTAATCCGCAAGTTTCTGCACCAAATAGAAATGCATCCCCTGCTGAATATTTGATTTTGTCATAGCGCTGTTTTCCTTTTGTAGTAACCGCAAAAATACGCTGGCCTTGTAAGTTTTTAGTGCAATCTGACCAATTCTCATGCATTTTTACATTGGCAAACTCATGGTAATCCAGTCCGGCGCGTTGCAACTGTTTATCTTGTAGAATAAAACCCAATGGTTTAACAAGATGTAATTGCATGCTGGTGTTGGCGCATAAACGAATGATGTTGCCTGTGTTGGGTGGAATTTCTGGTTGGTAAAGTATGATGTTGAACATTTTAGAACTGTGTTGTTGATTGTGTCTGGCGGTGATCAAGCAGTGCTCTGGAAACAATCCAATTACTGATTTCGCTCGCGCCTTGTTTGTTTAATACCTTTGCTAATTCATTTAGTGTAGCGCCTGTTGTCATGACATCATCAATGACCGCAACATGCATTCCAGATAATTCAACTTTACAGGCGAATGCATTGCGAATGTTTTTGTGGCGTGATTTCCAAGGTAAGCCCATTTGCGGTGCGGTATGTTTTATACGCTTACAACCATCCAACAGTAAAGGGACGTTATATTGTTTTGCAATATAACGACTGATTTCTAGTGCTTGGTTGAAGCCTCTTTCTTTTAGTCTGTTTGGGTGTAGTGGCATGGGTATGATTAAATCTGGTAATTGCGTTGTGCCGATGTATTGGCAGAGTAATTTGGCCAGGATGGGTGCGATTGGTAGATTGGCTTGGTATTTTAGCGCGTGTATCAATGCATCTACGGGAAAGGCATAACGCAGTGCTGCAATAGTGCGTGTGAACTTGGGTGGATCTGCGATGCAGACACCACACCGGCTTTTGCTTATGACGGCGCGTAAACAGATTGGGCAGTGATTATCAGGAAGCCGGGGTAAATTGCTAAAACAAGCATTACAAAAATCTTGATTTGTCGATATACCACAGAGTAAACAATTTTTCTGGTTAAAGATTAGCACTGATATCAAGTTAAAGAAGCGTTGGTTTTAGTCAGTTGTTTAAATAAATTCATGGATAAATTGACAATGGGTAATGAATCCTTGATCATCCAATGCATTTGGCGGACGGGGAAAATAATAGCCCATTTAAATATTAATATAGGAAAATTGACATGAGTATCAATTCTCTGACACCCAACATTGCTGATGAGCAAGTGAGTAGTATAGCTGATCAGCCAGATAACGCTGTGCGTTGGAGTGTATCTCAAATCCAAGCGTTATTGGATACACCATTTAATGATCTGCTTTATCAAGCGCAATTGACGCATCGTCAGCATCATGATGCCAATGCAGTGCAGTTATCCACGCTGGTTTCAGTTAAGACGGGTGGTTGTCCAGAGGATTGTGGGTACTGCCCACAAGCCGCACGTTATCATACTGGTGTTGATAATCAGGACATGTTGTCACTGGAAGAGGTGGTGTCTGCGGCTACGGCGGCTAAAGAAAAAGGCGCCTCAAGATTTTGTATGGGGGCAGCATGGCGTGGTCCAAAACAACGTGATATCGATAAAATGACCGCGATGGTGAGTGCTGTCAAAGCCTTGGGTATGGAGACTTGTGCTACGTTAGGCATGCTAAAACCAGGTCAGGCTCAGCAGTTGGGTGAGGCCGGGTTGGATTATTACAACCACAATTTGGATACTGCGCCGGAATTTTACAATGAGGTTATTACCACGCGAAATTATGAAGACCGCTTGAATACGCTGCAAGAAGTTCGTGGAGCTGGGATCAACGTGTGCTGTGGCGGTATTGTTGGCATGGGTGAGACACGCTTATCACGTGCCGGGCTCATTGCGCAATTGGCAAACCTTAACCCTTATCCAGAATCGGTGCCGATTAATCATTTGGTGCAAGTTGAAGGGACGCCTTTGTTTGGGACAGCAGCACTTGATCCGCTGGAGTTTGTACGTACGATTGCGGCTGCGCGCATCACCATGCCTAAAGCGATGGTGCGTTTATCTGCGGGTAGACAAGAGATGTCTGAAGCGATACAGGCATTGTGCTTTCTGGCCGGCGCTAATTCGATATTTTACGGTGATAAATTACTGACCACTGGAAATCCAGAAGCTGATAGTGATCAGGCGTTACTTGATAAATTGGGTTTGCATACACTGTAGTTAATGTTTTCTATGTTTGCTGATTTAACTGAACAACTGCGTGTCCGTGAGAAAGAAGGATTAAAGCGTTATCGGCAAACACTGGAAGGCCCTCAAACAACGCGTATCACGATAGCGGATCGTGAATATCTCGCATTTTGTAGTAATGATTACCTAGGTTTGGCGAATCATCCAGAGCTCATTCAATCGGCTTGTGAAGGTGCGCAGCAATATGGTGTGGGTGCAGGCGCTTCACATCTGATTAATGGCCATTCTTCGGCGCATCATGAGTTGGAAGATGCGCTGGCCGATTTTTCAGGTTTTCCAAGAGCATTATTGTTTTCCACTGGCTATATGGCCAATATGGGTGTCGTGACAGCGCTCGTAGGGCGAGGCGATGCAATTTTTGCAGATAAGTTGAACCATGCATCACTTAATGATGCGGCGTTGCTTTCGCGGGCAAAGTTGAATCGTTTTCCGCATCTTGATTTGACTGTATTGGAACGGCGTTTGGTTGCATCAAAAGCCAGACGTAAATTGGTGACAACAGATGCGGTATTCAGTATGGATGGTGATATTGCGCCGATCCAGCAATTATTGGCATTATGTGAGAAATATCAAGCCATGTTGCTATTGGATGATGCGCATGGTTTTGGTGTGCTCGGTAAGCAGGGGCGGGGGTGTTTGTTTACGTCTGATTCTGATGAGATTGATTTTCACTCTCCAAATATGATTTATATGGCGACACTGGGTAAGGCAGCCGGAGTATTTGGCGCATTTGTTGCGGCACAAGCAGAAGTCATAGAAACGCTAATACAGACCGCACGCAGTTATATTTATACGACAGCGACGCCCCCATTACTGTCGCACACATTGTTAACAAGCTTAAAATTGATTGAACAAGAACAATGGCGGCGTGAGAATTTAGCGCAAAACATTGCGCAGCTTAAACAAGGCTT
>JAHZIU010000199.1 GCA_022601315.1 Betaproteobacteria bacterium | reverse complement strand
CTGTTAATGTCTTTTATTCCCCTAGCAACACTCGGGGTTATAAATTATTATCAAACAACGGATATTTTCACTAAATCTATCCAGGACTTTCTTCTAACAATTGTTAAAACAAAAGAAGATGCCCTTGAAAGCTATATTGATGCGACCGAAACAACTGGACAAGCAATAGCAGAAACCGATGTACTTCAAGAATACATTGCTTATGCAAAAAAAGATGCTAATTCACAAGAAACTGTAGAATTTAAAGAAGTAGAAAAACAGGTTGAAAACCTTCTCTATAGTTTTCAAGAAGCATATTGGGGGAAATACCATCACATTTTTTTAATCGATAAATCTAAGAAAATTGTTATCAGTCCTAATCACGGTAAAAAAGTAAAAGGATCACCTTCATCCCACCTAAATGAAGACACATCAGGCAATAAATGGGCTATGAAGGCGCTCTTACGAGGCATCACAGGTGTCTCTGATTATTCCAGTTGGGTCGAATCTGATCACAGTCATCAAATGTTATTTTTTCCAGTAAAAGATGCTTTTGGTGTCAGTCAAGCGGTTATTGGATTTGAATTGCAAATTCCACATGAAGAAAAAATACTCGCAGAAAACTTTAAACTAGGTGACACCGGTAAAGTTTTTCTCACTACGACTAGTGGAGTGCCTATTGTTTATAAGGGGATAGAGAACCAAACACCACTGGATACACCAGGCATTGCTGAAGCAAGAGCGACTGGTTTTTCTTCTGGCCTCAGGTCTAATGTAGAGGGTATCGATGTTATTGATTTATATCTTAAGCATGAAAAGTATCCCTGGATTCTCGTTGCAGAGGTTGAAGCAAAAGAAGCTTTTCGTAACTTATATTCAATTCAAACTACGATGTTGATTGGTCTGTTAGTCACACTCTGTATTGCATTAATCCTATCGGTTTTATTTTCTAACTTTATTGTTAACCCGATTAAGCGACTGACTAAACAAATGGAAGAAGTTAGTCTCGGTAACTTGGATATAAAAGTAGATAATATGGAAAGAAAAGATGAAATAGGAAAATTAGTCCAGGCATTTAACAGAATAGTGACAAGCCTTAAGATAGCGATGAAAAGCTACAATAAAAATAAGCCGTAAGAAAATCTAAAATTCCTATACGCTAAAGTTTTTGAATATTTTCAGTCACAAGCCTTTTAAATTCGATTTCTTTAGCAGAATCGCCAATCTCGTTGGCGATTCTGTCCAATGATCCCATAACACTCATCAGATCTTTAGCATTTTCAAGATATTCATCACACACCATTGCTGCCATTGGCCCTAAATACACGGTTAACTCAGCAATAACTATTTCTGAAGCCCTCGCTAGTTTATCATTGCTAATTTCTTTAAATACCCTAACTTTCGCAACATTTTTCGAATATTTATTGAGCTTCTCAAGTATATGATCCGTTGGTGGCAAGCTAGTGTCCACCATAGATTTAATTACTGACTGATTTTGTTCTGCAAATTTTAAAAAACCAAAACGTATAGATTTAAAGATAAGTTCTAACGCTTCTATACCGCGCATGGACTGATAACGAATATCAACAATATTACCTTCCATTAATAGTATTTGAGCCATTACTCCTTTCTCATTCGTTAGATAAATCGTGCCGGAGCTTTGAGTCAAACACAAATTTTCAATTTCATTGACTACTTCATCTGATGTTAAATTATTAAATTTCTTCATATACTATCTAATTCGAGTCTATTTTTGGAAAAATAACGGGTTAAATCCTACAAAGGTACGTAATGCGACATAAGGTTGATTGTTTACCTAAAATTTATCCTAACCAACTTTTGTATTAAAAACGGGTTAAAGACCGATTATTCAACCTTCTATTTTGGTACAGTGTTTTGGAGCAGAAAATATCATCGTTTTCAGCTCTTTTTGTTCTTAAGTTTCGGTGTTCTAAAAACGAGGATTTTCGGAACACCAATTTTTTACAAAATTGTCAACGTGCAAGTATAAACCAGATGACCATATTGCCAAAAAGTATGAGGCATCTGTAGGCAAAATATAAAAAGGCAATCAACGGCGAGCTCCTTAAGCTTTTCCGAGGACATCCTTGCGTTCGCCTACTACTTCCCTCCTCACAGTGCAAAGGCTAGACTTTCACCAGCCGGCTGACTATCATGCCAGTCACACCACTACACTAACAATCATAAAACTTAATTTTAATAAAATGGAAGGGTATTTATGCGATTTTTATTTTTTCTATACGGTGTGATTTGCTACGTAATATTTTTTGGAACTTTCCTCTATGCAATAGGTTTTGTAGGTAACTTCATTGTACAAAAGTCTATGGACACTGGTTCTGTAACACCATTAGCTGAAGCTTTGCTAATAAATATTTTATTGTTGGGAGTGTTTGCAGTTCAACATAGCGTAATGGCTCGACAAGGATTCAAAGAAAAGTGGACGAAGTTTGTGCCTACCACTATTGAAAGAAGCACTTATGTGCTTGCTTCAAGCTTGGCATTGATCCTCCTTTTTTGGCAGTGGCGTCCTATGGGTGGTGTAATATGGGATGTGTCTAATTCAACTTTGGGAACACTGCTTATAGTTATATCTCTCGTTGGGTGGCTGTTTGTTCTTTTAAGCACTTTTTTGATCGATCATTTTGAGTTGTTTGGATTGAAACAGGTCTTTTTTAATCTAAAAGGCAAGGAATTGTCACATTGCGAATTTAAAAAACCAGTATTTTACAAAGTTGTCCGTCACCCAATTTACTTTGGTTTCACCGTAGCATTTTGGGCAACACCTATTATGACAACAGCCCATTTGTTGTTTGCAGTGGCTACTTTAGGTTACGTGTTGATAGGAATATTTTTTGAAGAAAAAGACCTGGTTTCTATGCATGGCAGTAAGTATGAAGAGTATAAGTCTGAGGTCTCTATGATTGTTCCATTGCCACCCAAGAAAGGAGACTAGCACATAGGCCTAACAAAAAAATCCAGAAGTTAACTACTATTACGACACTTCTTGGCGGATTTAGCTTTACAAATATGACCATTTTAGTGGCATCAACAAATTCTTAACATGAGTCCTATCATTAAGAACCATTCATTGAGTTGTAGTGAAAAATGTGTAGCAGCTAAAGCCTTGCACTGAAAGTGCATAGTTTTGAACTAGCGATCTAAGACAATACACTTTGCTATGAAAGTGTATGATTTTTACGGCTTGGTTTTGCTCAAAAAGCTCAACCAGGCGTAAAAATTAAGCCTTGACCCACCTATCCTTTCCGCTAAAGTATACAAATGTCTAGAGAACTGTATACAAGTGATGGAAAACGTAAATATCTAACCTCAGAGGAGCGTGACCTCTTCTTGAAAGAGGCTAATCAACATGAGCGAGGTGAAGTGCAAACACTGTGCCTTGTGATGGCTTATACGGGGTGCAGAATATCCGAGGCGTTAGCCTTAACTGCCGATAAAATTGACCTGTCTAATAAAACAATCATCTTTCGTACCCTCAAACAACGTGACAGAATCGTTTTTAGAGCCATTCCTGTTCCTGATAGCACGTTATATGCCTTAGACCTCGTTCATCGCATCAGAAAGGCTCAGAAGGGCAAATTAAGCGGTTCTAAAACATTGCTTTGGTCGTGGAAACGTTGCCAAGCAACTAAGCATATTTGTGGAATGATGCAACAAGCGGGGATTTCTGGTGCTCATGCCAGCCCTAAAGGGTTGCGTCATGCGTTTGGGGTGAAGGCTTCAGCGGATACAAGAAATCCTCGCCTTGTTCAAAAATGGCTTGGTCATCGCAGCATTGAGACAACCGCGATTTACATGGATGCGGTGGGAGATGAAGAAAGAGAGTTAGCTAGTCGGATGTGGTGACTATCCTATCTTGTTTTTCTGTTTCCATGGCATCAACTATGGCTGGATATTTTTCAATTATTCCTTGTAATTTATTGTTGTCTTTTATGGGTGGTTTTATTGTGCGTCTACTGTATAGAAAATCCAAGCCAACAGAGAGACTGAAAGCAAAATATCAACACTATTTTGGTGAACGTAGCTAGGTTGTTGTTGTGCCTCAATGATCTAAGCAAACCGATGATATTGAAAGCATCAAAGATGCGCTTACCTGATCATCTATAAAATTTGATTTCAAAGAAATAGACAAGCACAAAAATTTATTCTATCGTCGCTTTGCGGTACAGGCTGGGGAGCCGATGACCGCCAACAGTGATAAACCACTATTGAAGGCTGGCAGGGCTTAGGATTTGTCAGCCTTATTATTTTGAATGGCCTTAATTAAAGCCTTCTACTGAACAATAATAAATTTTTATTTTAATGTTGAATTAACGTTATAAGAACGTTAAAGTAACGTTGTTGTAACGTTACGTATGGAGTATTTATGATTGTTACTATTGGTGGCATTAAAGGCGGTTCAGGAAAAACTACAATTGCAACGAATCTAGCAGTAATATCTGCAATTAGGGGTGAAGATGTTTTGCTGATAGATGCAGATGACCAAGAAACATCATCAGATTTTACAATTCTTCGTAATGAGCAGCATCCCAATAAACCATCCTATACAAGTATTAAATTAAGCGGTGCTGCCGTTCGGACAGAAACAGCCCGATTAGCGGACAAGTATGAAACAATAATTATTGATACAGGTGGACGTGATACGAGTAGTCAGAGAGCAGCATTATCGGTATCAGATATTTTGCTAGTTCCTTTTGTTCCTCGTTCTTTTGATATTTGGACGTTGGAAAAAGTAGGTGGACTTGTAGAAGAGATGCGAACAGTCAATTCTAACCTTGCAGCTTACACTTTTATTAATCGTGCAGACCCCAGAGGAAATGATAACGAGGAAGCTAGTGAGGTTATAAGAGAAACTCCTAACCTAGATTTTATATCCTGCACAATTGGAATGAGGAAAGCATTTGGAAATGCCGCAGCATCTGGACTTAGTGTGATAGAAGTCAAGCCAAATGACATTAAAGCAAAAAATGAAATAATAACGTTATATCAACATTGCTTTAACGTTAAAGTAACGTTACCTATGTTGGAAATTGTTGGGGGGTAAACATGACTATAGCCAGAAAGCCTAAGAAACCTAACGAAGTAGAGATTGCAACTTTGATAGAGAAGGGGGGCAGTGTTCCTAAGTCGCATAAAAGAGCAGGAAAGACGGATTTGAAAAATGTACAACTCAGACTGTCAGAAAATATTATTTCTGATATAGATAATATTAGGCAACAAAATATCGTTGCGCCTTCACGCCATGCATGGATATTAACCGCCATTAAAGAAAAGATAGGGCGTGATGTTAAAACAACGTCATAGTAACGTTACTTTAATGTTATTATAACGTTGTTTTAATGCTGTCTTATTTATGCTCAAAAAGTCACTTTCTGATAGGATTAACCCTGTTTGTAAGGGCTAATTGTGATAATCATTTTGTAGTCTAAACGTCTGACAGAATCCATCAGTTTATCCGCAGTAAAACGACTAAAATTCCCATTCATAAAACGAGATACATCGGGTT
>JAHZIU010000198.1 GCA_022601315.1 Betaproteobacteria bacterium | reverse complement strand
CGATCGAGACCATTCAGGCAATGTATGATCAATTTCCCGTTGCGGTGATTGAAGGTGATCAGCAAACCGATCATGACGCCGCACGTATTCGCGCCACTGGTGTTCCTGCCATACAGATTAATACCGGCAAGGGTTGTCATCTGGATGCACACATGGTGGGCCAAGCCATGCAGCAATTGTACTTACAGGATGATAGCCTGTTATTTATTGAGAATGTAGGTAATCTGGTTTGTCCATCCAGTTTTGATCTGGGTGAAGCGCATAAAGTGGTTATCTTATCAGTGACCGAAGGTGAAGATAAACCACTGAAGTACCCGGACATGTTCCATGCGGCCGACTTAATGTTATTAAATAAATGTGACCTGTTGCCATATTTGACATTCGATGTTGAGCGCGCAATCGAATACGCGCATCGTGTTAATCCAGCACTGGCTGTGATTCAACTATCGGCCACACAGGGTAGCGGCATGCAAACATGGATAGACTGGATTAAGAGAGGTTATCAACAAACTGTTGACCGCCAATAATTAAAACAAAATAGTATGTCATAATTTAGTTTCCCATAAACAACCGGTCATAAAATCCAAGATGTGTCTTGCCATTCCTGCCTGTGTTGAACAATTGCTTGCTGAAGATAATGCTATTGTCAATTTGGGTGGCGTGCGCAAGGCAATATCACTCGCACTGGTTGAAAATATCATGGTTGGGGATTACGTCATTGTGCATGTCGGTTATGCATTGCAAAAACTCGACCCGCTGGAAGCCGAACAAACACTGAGTATGTTTAGCGAGATGTCCAAAATATCCGAAATGGCGAGTGAAATGGACATGCCGATAGAAAAAAACACATGAAATACATCGATGAATTTCGTGATGGCGCACTGGCCCAGAAAATTTCGGCCAATATCGCCATTGAGGCAAATCCAGCACGCAGTTATCACCTGATGGAATTTTGTGGCGGTCACACCCATGCGATCTCACGCTATGGCATTGTTGATTTGCTACCGGATAATATTCATATGATTCACGGTCCGGGTTGCCCGGTATGTGTTTTACCCATTGGCCGTGTGGAAAATGCAATCCAACTGGCGCAAACACCTGATTTGATACTTTGCAGTTATGGTGACATGCTGCGTATTCCAACCGCTACCGGCATGAATCTGCTGAAAATAAAAGCACAGGGTGCAGATGTACGCATGGTGTATTCCAGTGCTGATGCGCTAAAAATTGCACAAGATAATCCAGAACATCAAGTGGTATTTTTAGCCATTGGTTTTGAAACCACCACACCGCCCACTGCTGTAGCCATCAAACAAGCGCAAGCAATGGGTCTTAGAAATTTCAGCGTGTTTTGCAATCATGTATTAACGCCTTCAGCTATTTCTCACATTCTGCAATCGCCTGAAGTGCGTCAACTCGGTTTAGTGCCTTTGGATGGCTTTATCGGCCCTGCACATGTTTCGACGGTCATTGGTAGTCAGCCCTATGAATACTTTACTGAAGAATTCCAGAAACCAGTGGTCATTGCCGGTTTTGAACCACTCGATGTAATGCAGGCCATCTTAATGCTAATCCGCCAGTTAAACGAAGGCCGTGCCGAAGTAGAAAATGAATTTTCCCGTGCAGTGTTGCCTACAGGCAATGTTAAGGCGCAAGTACTGGTAGCTGATGTATTTGAGCTGCGACGCACATTTGAATGGCGCGGACTGGGGTTGGTGCCTTACAGTGCGTTAAAAATAAAGTCAGCCTATGCTGAATTTGATGCCGAAAAACGTTTTCAAATCACAAAATTGTCTATTGCTGACAACAAAGCGTGCGAGTGCGGCGCCATTCTACGGGGTGTGAAACAACCACAAGATTGCAAAATATTCGGTACGGTCTGCACGCCGGAAAACCCCATTGGCTCTTGCATGGTTTCTTCTGAAGGTGCTTGTGCCGCGCATTACAACTACGGTCGTTTGCGTGATCACAATTTTTCCATGAAGAAAATAAATGCATAGTGGCGGAAAAATAAAACGCAGCTATACCCGCTCACTAGACCTGAAAAAAGGCTGCATAGAAATGGTTCATGGCAGTGGTGGACGCGCCATGACGCAATTGATTGATCAACTATTTCTGGCAGCTTTTGACAACGAATTTTTACGCCAAATGAACGACCAGGCTTGCTTCCCAGGTTTTAATGGACGCATGGTCATCTCTACTGACAGTCATGTAATCACACCATTATTTTTTCCAGGGGGCAATATTGGCAGTCTCTCGGTAAATGGCACCATTAACGACGTCGTTATGTCCGGTGCAAACCCTGCCTATCTGGCCGCCAGCTTTATTCTGGAAGAAGGCTTCCCGCTGGTTGATCTTAAACGTATTGTCGACGCCATGGCAAAAGCGGCGCAAGGTGCACAAGTACCCATCGTCACCGGTGATACAAAAGTGGTCGAAAGAGACAGTTGCGATGGTGTGTTTATTACAACCACTGGTGTGGGTATGGTGCCTGAAGGTATCGCTATCTCCAGTAACAACGCGCGCCCAGGTGATAAAATACTGGTATCCGGCACACTGGGCGATCATGGTATTGCCATTATGTTACTGCGTGAGAATCTGGCTTTTCACTGCACCCTTGAATCTGATACCGCTGCACTACATGATCTGGTAGCAAATATGGTGGCCGCCATTCCAAATATTCATGTATTACGCGACCCCACTCGTGGCGGTGTTGCTACTGCACTCAATGAAATCGCGCATCAATCTTCCGTTGGCATGATGCTGTATGAAAACCAACTACCGATTCTTGAACCAGTCAATGCAGCCTGTGAATTTCTTGGTCTGGATCCGCTGTATGTAGCCAACGAAGGCAAGTTAATCGCCATTTGCGCGCCTGAAGATGCAGATAAATTATTGGCCACAATGCATAAACACTCACTTGGTGAAAATGCCGCTATTATTGGTGAAGTCATGGAAGACATGCATTGTTTTGTGCAAATGGAAACGCGATTTGGTAGCAAACGTGTGGTGGACTGGTTAAGTGGCGAGCAATTACCGCGTATCTGTTAGACTGTTGGTGGTGTCCAAATGAAAATCCTGTTTCTGACACATAGCTTTAACAGCCTGACGCAACGTCTGTTTGTCGAGCTGAAACAATATGGGCATGAGATATCTATCGAGTTCGATATCAATGATGCTGTGACCATTCAGGCTGTCGAACTGTTTCAACCAGCATTGATTATTGCGCCGTATTTAAAACGTGCAATTCCAGAAACAATTTGGCGCAACACACCTTGTTTTATCGTCCACCCAGGAATTGTCGGTGATCGCGGGCCTGCCGCACTGGATTGGGCAATCATGAAAAACCACACCGAATGGGGGATCACTGTGTTACAAGCCAACGCTGAAATGGATGCCGGGGACATCTGGGCCACGGAAAGTTTT
>JAHZIU010000022.1 GCA_022601315.1 Betaproteobacteria bacterium | reverse complement strand
TCACCACCAAAGCTCTTCGTCAATATCGTAGTGATCGCCGCTGTCAGCGTCGTCTTCCCATGATCCACATGCCCTATCGTTCCTACATTCACGTGTGGCTTCGACCGCTCAAATTTACTTTTTGCCATGACCTGTTCCCTCTTAGCGTACTTTATCTATCAAACAAACCTATGGAGCCCATGGCCAGAATTGAACTGGCGACCTCTCCCTTACCAAGGGAGTGCTCTACCACTGAGCTACATGGGCAAGCATAAACAACTGCTTAAAACAACAAATGCCCACAACTCCCAAATGGAGCGGGTGAAGGGAATCGAACCCTCATCGTAAGCTTGGAAGGCTTCTGCTCTACCATTGAGCTACACCCGCATGCTTTAAATAGGGGACGAGACAATATAACAGTCCTAGACAGACCACCCCAATATTTTTCAGTGCTTCCACAACTACCTAATTCTGGTTTTTCCTAATGCTTGGTGGAGGGGGAAGGATTCGAACCTTCGAAGGCTGAGCCGTCAGATTTACAGTCTGATCCCTTTGACCGCTCGGGAACCCCTCCAAACGAAACGGCAGATTATGAATACATTGCACAAATAAGTCAATCTAGAATTGGGCTAAATCCGCAATATATGGGAGATAAGCTTGAGATTCTTGATAATCGAATCATGAAAAGAATCAATAATGTATCCAATCACCAAAGAAACCACCTAAAGCTATACTAATTCTAGTCTTTAAAAAACCCCAACTGTACTAAAAAACATTAAGACTAAAACTAAATATTTCCTGCTGGCTGCGCTTTGAATTACAACCTCTGCAAGCAAAGGCTATGTAGATTGTTTGAATTAAATCGTCTAGGCCAATCTAATTCTTGGATCAACAAGTGTATATGAAATATCGGTAAATATTAGCCCAACAATATAAAGTAATGAGCCTAAAAAAACCATGGCTCGCACTACAGAGAAATCCTGCGAACTTATTGCATCAATGGTATAACTCCCCAAACCGGGAATACCAAAGAAAGATTCTACAATCAAACTGCCCAGGAACAACAATGGAATAACAACAACGGCACCTGTCAGAATGGGAATCATCGCATTTTTGAGTACATGCTTAAATAAAACAACTTGCTCGGATAACCCTTTAGCTCTTGCAGTACGCACATATTCTTTGCCCATTTCCTCCAAAAAAATTGTACGATACCAACGTGTACTAGCGCCAGCGCTACTTATTACACCAATAATCACCGGTAATATCAAAAACTTGATTGCATCTACTCCTGTTGTATAACCGGATATCGGCACCAAGTGCCACATTTTACTAATTAGGAATTGTCCACCTATTATATAAAATAAACTAGAAACAGACATTAATGCAACACACAGCACAACACCCCAGAAATCGATATAAGTTGCGCGAAAAAAAACCATAATCAAAGCAAAAGTGATGTAGACCATTAAACCCAATACGAAAACCGGCAATGCAATGGCCAAGCTCGGCATCATACGTGATTTGATTTCCTGCCCAATATCGCGCCCATCATCCGCACGCCCAAAATCAAAGACGAACATTGCCATAGATTTTTCAAAGAAAATTGTATTGGTAAACTGATCAAGATTATGTGCTTCTTTGTTAAATAGTAATGGTTTATCGTAACCTCGATCTTGCTTCCATTTTTCTATCGCTTCTGGTGTTACATATTTAATGCCCAGCTGCATACGTGCCATATCATCAGGAGTATTCACCACAAAAAACAAAGCAAACGTAATCAGATTCACACCAATTAGAATTGGGATTGCGTACAAAATACGCCTAACAATATAACTCAACATTACGGTTAGCTAATTCCTTCAAGTTTTGAACTCGATACGTTGACCCCAGTGCTGCTTTCACGTCGTCGGAAACCTTTGATGGCGGGAATAAGACAGAGTCCAATGGCAATAATTATCACCGAAATCGGCCAAAGTACTGGCGCATTCCATTCACTGCGTTTTTGCTCTCTTAATGTCGCATCAATTTTGTAATATTTAAAATTGTTGTTCGAAATTCTGTTTGGCTTCACATTTTGAAACCACGCATGATACAAACTATAGTCTTTTGGATGGTACCCCCATAGCCATGGCGCATCGTGACGGAGGATGTGCACCATTTCATCTATGATTTCACGACGCTCTGGGCTGTCTTCCATATTATTCATTCGTTCAAACAGTTTGTTATATTTTGCGCTGTCATAGTTGGCCGCATTGTTGGCTGAATTACCACTGCTGTTACCCACTTTACGTTGCGGGCCATGCAATAAAAATAGAAAATTTTCCGCATCGGGATAATCCGCATGCCATCCCCACTCAAAGATTTGTGCATTACCTTTACGTATCTTATCTTGGAATCGATTATAATCAGTACTGCGAACAACCAATTGAATATTTAATTTCTGGAATTGTTTGCGCATCCAATCAAATTTGGACCGATCCTCCGAACCTCGTGCTGTTACGTCAAAATACAGCACCAATGGCACACCCGTTTTTTGGTCAATACCGTTAGGATATCCCGCCTCGGCAAGCAACTTTTTTGCTGCGAATATTGGTTTACGTTGCGGGCCGCCATCTACCCAATCATATACCACCGGATTTATCCCTTCTTTGCCAGAACGATAACCAGGAATTCCTGGTGAAATTGGACTTTGAGCCGGCAAACCACGGCCATTAGCGAATATGGAAATAAACTCCTCATAATCCACCGCGATTGAAATAGCCTGCCTGAGTTTTCTGGCGGATTCACGTGAGTTCTCATTTGTCCCACCGACAACAGGATCCAACATATTAAAACCCACGTAATAGGTTGAAACAGCCACAGCCGTCTCCAATCGTATGCCTTGTTGTGCCATGGCATCAGTCACCGTCGCCTCTCCCTGACCAACTAACTGTACTGCTTGATCAAAGCTGTCCGACCCAATACCTGAGGCATCATAATAACCTTGCAAAAACTTATTCCAGCGCGGAATACTCTCTCTTTCACGTGTAAAAACCACCTTCTCAATAAATGGCAATGCTTCTCCC
>JAHZIU010000197.1 GCA_022601315.1 Betaproteobacteria bacterium | reverse complement strand
CAGTGCAAGAACATGATTAATGATCGGTTCTCGCCTTGTATTAGTCCAACCATCTGCAGCATCAGATAGAATTAGGGTTAATGTGATATAGCAGTTGACAAATACTCTTGCAAAAAAGTTCCGTGTAGATACATGGTAGTAACTAGGGCAATTTTTTTATGACTTTAATTTTTAAAATATTCGACCTATCCCAATAGAAAATATAATCAAATATGACGTCATCAGCATTAGAATTTATGCTTTATTTGAAAAAACAATGCATGTCGCGTTAAAAAATTAATATTTAAAATTATAATAGATGCATAAATATTTCCTATATTACTGTATAAATTGTTGGTCTTTAGCAAAAAGTTTGTGCAGTTATGCAACTAACTGAAAGAGATAGCGCCAAGTTTCAAGTCAAACACTTTTGTTATCACCAAATATGTGATAAACCAACTTTAAGTTTAAAGTAATGTGAAATATTACCAAATATGACAATCTTAAGTCATAAATTATGACCTAACCTAAAAATGACAATATGACCGGTCATAAAAAAATTGCCCCAGTAATTACACATGTAGTCAAAGTAGTAGACTTGTACTTCTAGCCTATAGTAATACATGTATCACAGTTTTCATGAATCATAGACCATTTCTCACAGTGAACCAAGAGAAAACCAATTTGTTACGGCTTTTCTTGAAAAAAAAGCATACGATTTTGTACTTTTTAAAACATGGGAATTTTCACAGAAACACAATAAACTATTTTGAAAATGTGACTGTTAGGTGTCATACATATACATATATAACTCACCAGTTAAATATGTAATAGCTTGTCGCTGTGCTTTTATTTTTTGCATTTCAATAGAACATCGTTCATGTTCTTCTATTAAAAGAACGTCTGAAATCTACAATAAATTGAAAGTACAAGTTAGCACTGCAGGGGCGATAATATGGATTGTATGAAATAGTGGTAGGTTTCTTACTATTTTACGCGTAGGTAGTTTATAAGATGGCCGCAGAGCTTTTACAAAATTGGAAAAGTCATCGTTCTCCACAAGGTTGAAAGGCAAATTTCCACTGAAGAAAGCACGGGCACACAGTATGTCACAATGATCCTTTTCCTCCTTTGAAATACTGTCGCAAAATCTCTTCATTCCAACATAGACTGGCATCTGGCTTGTGGATGAGTTCATCACAGAGCCTGCTTTCTGAGAGCCTATTGAAATAAATAAATGTATAATATATTCAAAATATTTCCAATAAGTGTAAAATACAAGTGACCTGCAGGGGCCTGCAATCACTTAATAAGACTAGTAGTAATTTGGAACACTGGATATGCATTTACAGGTGCTAAATTCTGCCGTAAGATTTTGCGCTTTGGCATATTTGGAATACCGGTGTCATCAATTCAACAAACTGAAAATACTTAAGGAGATATTAACATTTCTTTGGGTAACGTAAACTCCGGAATTGCCTTTATGAAAATGTATCAATAGTACCAAATTCAAATTGAGATACTTTTCAATATCAACTTATTTCAGGTAACTTACTCAAAAGTTGCTTCGGTGTAGATGGAACGCTATTTGATGTTTCAGCTGATGAAATGGTTGAATCTAAATCAATATTTGTTGGACGAATTTGACGTAATTGTGAAGTAGTAGGCGTCGAGGTTTTAGTTTCTTGCTGATAATTTATGCGGATGGCACCAGGAACATATTGGCAAGATTTTGCTAGGTGGTCACGGCATTTTCCAGCGTGCTTGCGCATACTGAGAGCACAATAATTACACCTGGCTTGAAGTATTGAATTACCAGAATCTTCCCGATAGTATATATAGAAATGCTGGAATACAGGATTATCCGGTCTGCCTCGTCTTCCACTCATTTTTTGTTGTCGTTGGCAATTATGTGCTTTTGGCATTCTAATATCTTAACTTTTAACAATTTAATTGTGTCCACGTATTGGCAGAGATGTTGATGAATGGGTGCGTCGATGTTCTAGTTGCACAATGTATCAAACGCGATCAGATAGGCCGCCGCTGAGTGTTATTGCTAATGTGGAAACTCAACCGAATGAAAAAATTTCTGTTCATCTCACAGGGCCATCTGTCGCCTCAAAAGGAAAGACCCAAATGACGGTGATTATTTTAGTCACTCTCCCAAGATTTGTTTTAGAAAAGGGACCTTCTCATGAAATTATTGAATGGCTGAGTGAATCGTTTGCCGTTTTGGTTTTCCGGCTGCTTTGCTGTCGGACAATGGGCGGGATACAATAACACCTTTCTAGGATTTGCGATGCAATAACATTATTCTAGCTAGACATGTTTAGGTAAAAACCAAGGCAGCAGCGAAGTATGACAAAAATTTGTGATAATCAAAGAAACTAACCAGCAGTCAGAATAAAACTATTGACATTATCACAAATCTTCTAAATTTTAAACAAAAGCTTAATATACAATATGTTTTGTTAAATTTCCGAGATCAGAAATACCAGTTTCGCGACACCATTTTGATAAACCAATTTTAAGGACGAGACATGGAAAGCAAAACAATGCCTTTCGAATAGGACATCCACACATCCATTGCCACTTGGCATACTGTTCCAATAGGCCGGGAATATACTCAGAGCGCAGAGCCGAGAGCGGAGATTTACGAACGCAGAGCGTATCTGCTCTGCAAAACTTTTTGGGGATGACCTTTCAGGTCACGATGTTTATCGACGGAAAAGTTCAGCTCAGTTGAATATACTTTTTCAACAGAACCTACCAAACATTCACTTCTCTTAATAGCTAGCTATAGGGACACGACACATACAGTAAATGGTTCGGTTGAATTTGCAACAAAGAAAAAACTTTCAGTCATTGTAGGCATTATGGCTATTGCTATACGAAAGAAAAGATTACGTCGATGGTATGTGCGACCTGTAAATTTATTGAGAGGCTGTTTGATTAGCACTGCGCATGGACTAATAACCGATTTCAGATCTTTGGATGATGAAATGCATTTAAAATATTTTCGAATGAATAGAAACAGATTTGACAAACTATTGAAGCTAACGGAACCTTTAATAAAACATGCGAAGACGCACGCGCTTCCTGTTACAGCTATGCAGAGACTATCTATTACATTACGATTATTGACGTCTGGTGATTCTGTTCAAACTGCTGCATTTCACAGTAGGGTGAGTGATTCTTTCGTGCGGAACGCTGTGGTGGAGACGTGTAAAGCAATTTACACAGCGCTTCGAGAATTTGTACAAGTACCTGAAACGCAAGAAGCATGGAGTAAAATAGAAAGTGGATTTGCTGAAAAATGGAATTTTCCGAATTGTATTGGCGCTTTGGATGGGAAACATATAAATATTCGAGCACCTTCCAACTCGGGCAGTTTGTTTTTTAACTACAAGCAACAATTTTCTGTAGTTTTAATGGCACTTGTTGACGACAACTATTGCTTTACAATGTTTGATATTGGAGCCTACGGCAGAGATAGTGATGGGGGAGTTTTTTCGGCATCTGCGTGGGTAAAGCATTAGACAGCGACTCTTTGAATGTTCCTGCTGATAAAGTTTTACCGCACAGCACTATTTCTATGCCGCATGTAGCTGTTGCTGATGATGCTTTTGCACTGAAGAATTATCCTATGAAACCATATGCAAGGGCAACTTTAAATGAAGAACGGAAGAAAATCATTTT
>JAHZIU010000196.1 GCA_022601315.1 Betaproteobacteria bacterium | reverse complement strand
GAAATTGATGAATTGGTTGCGGCCGCGCCTAGTGATACGAGTTTCGAATTGACAGCTACAGCTGATTCGGTGAATGAGGGTGGCGCACTAACCTATACAGTAACTGCCAGTGAGGCAGTGACAGAAGATACAGATGTTGTTTTTACAGTTGTTCCAGGTGATTCATCAGCGGCAGACCAAGGTACCGGGAATACCAACTTAAACGATTTTGTTTCAGGGACATTTAGTCCTGTAACTGTTACGATTAAAGCGGGACAGAAAACGGCTACATTTGATGTTACTGGTAAAAGTGATGGTATTACTGAGTTGTCAGAAAATTATAGTGTCAAAGTGGTTGTTGATGGCGCTACTTTAACCAAAACAACTAGCCTGTTGGATGCGTCTGATATTCCAGATACGCTATTGACTACAGGCGCTGATAATATCCCAGGTACATCAGGTGCTGATGTAATTAGTGGATTTGTAGGAACGGCTACAACTTCGACGATGACAGGTGCAGATACTGTAAGTGGTGCTGGTGGCATTGATACCTTTAATATTACTAACGCATCAGGTGCGGGTGTCACCAATACAAATGGTGCATTGGTGAGTGGCATTGAAATCTTCAATTTGCGTGGATCGGCCGCTGCTGACACCTTCACATTTGATGCAGCAGGTGTGGCTGGTGTTACTGAAATTAATGGCTATCTGAGTCTGGGTGCGCTTACTGTGACAAATGTTCCATCGGGAGCAAGCGTCGGTGTTGTAGGCAATGGCTCCGTAACAAACGCCGCAACTACAGCAACTTATGCGGCAGGAGCTAAAGAGCAGATATTAAATATCAAAGATGGTACAAAGGGTACTGGAAATATTGTAATAAATGGTGCAGCTGCGGCAGATCCCACCACTTTGACAATTAACTCTACTGGCGCTGCGAATACGGTTGGTACAATCACAGCAAATGGTACGGCAACAACCACCACAATTAATGCAGCAACTTCTTTAAATGCAACAAGTCTTGCTATTGGTAGCAATGCAGCTGCTCAGTCGTTAAAGATTAGTGGTGCTGCAACCGATGTTGCAGCAACAGCAACTGCTGCTGCAACATCGGCAGTTGTGTTAGGTGCACTAGATGATGATTTCTCTTCAATTGATGCTTCAGGCTTAACCGCTGGTGGTGTTCAGGGCACCTTATCTACAACAGTAGCCGCGACATTCACTGGTGGTGCAGGTGACGATAGAATTACTACTTCAACAAGTGGTCAGACTGGTGTAGTTGATGCTGGTGCAGGTAATGACACGCTGACTTTAGCAAACGCAACACATATTGATACGGCTGCTGAAGGTGCCGTGTATAAGGGGTTTGAGGTTTTATCTTCAGCAGGCGCAGCAATTGATATGGACTTAATGACCGGGTCTACGATAAATGCAATTAAACTGGGTGGCGCAGGCTCTAATGTAACTGATATGAATGCAACACAAGCTGCGAATGTAACGGTACAAGGTGCACTTGGTGCGACAACCTTAGGCATTAAAAATGCAACCACCGTTGGAACAACTGATACGCTTGCACTGACCATTTCAGATGGTGATACCACGACATCAGAAGCGCTGGTGGTAGGTGGCGATCTTACTTTGGCAGGTGTTGAAACCATTACCATGAATGCTGTTGATGATGCGACCTTTACATCGATGGCAAACATCACTGGAATGACAAAATTGACTGTTACCGGTGATGGGGATGTGAGCTTTACGACTGGAGCGCATGCACTTGAATCTAATGTTTCAATTGACTTTTCTGGTCTTAAAGGCACATCAACCTTTAATGCAGCCGCAGCAACAACCAATGCATTCTCATTTACCGGTGGTTCAGCGGTTGATACAATCACTGATAATGTGATTGGTGGTAATATCATTAGTACTGGTGCAGGTAATGATGTGATTACCTTGACTGATAAGACAGGTGGTACTGCAACAACAACAGTGACAGGCGGTGCTGGTGCGGATGCCATTACTACGAATATGACTGGTAATGTTGCTCGTGATTCAATGAAGTTTGTCTATAAGGCTGGTGATTCAGTGAGCGATTCATCAACAACAGGTATTAGTGCAACATTGACTGATACCATTACTAATTTGGATGGTGCAACACTCAGCGGAACTGCTGGGTCTTCGGTTGAATTTGATACTGAAGTGCAAGCAACTGCTGTGACAGTTGGTTCAACTGATGTGGTACTTGGAACAACCACAGTGGCAAATGCTGGTGACTTCTTTGTTAATATTGATTCAGCAGGAGTAACGCATATTTACCAGGATACCGATGGTGATAAAATCATTGAAGCAGGCGAGTTTGCGGTATCTTTAACCGGTATACAAAATGACACGCTACTTGCTGCAGATTTCACTGTTTCTGGTGGTGATCTGATGCTTATGACAACCTAAGCTTAATAAATTAAGGCTTTGTAAACGTAGAAATAATTGAGCATTATCCGGCTACGATAGTTAAATAACTAAAGAACCCTTAGTCTAGCGATAGGCTGAGGGTTTTTTATAATGGTAGGATGCAATGGAAATCTTTATGAATAACTTTTTAAGTTGAGACATCTCTACTGCTATGATCTCTGATGAAAAGAATATAGTAAACTAAGATGTTACATGTCTTTGTAGGATTTAGCTCTGGGCTCTGAAGGATGCCTGAAAGTTGTTTGCAAGCGTCAGTAGAGGAGTTGGGGAGGTTCTAACGCTGATCTGTTTTGAATGGAATATGTTCGGAACCGTAAGCATTGTGGCCTTGCGGTATATCGAAGCACATGTGTATAAAGCAAAAGCAAGGTAGATCAACGTTAGAAACTTGCAAGTAATTTTTGAATGGACACTGTACTTTTGATCCATAGACTGCAAATCTCATTTAGATGGATTGCATGTAATAAACCTAACATACTGTACAGTAATTCATTTTATTCATGTACATCTATATCAGCTCAATGATGTTTATCCATTTTGCCTCCGGTCGAATAAATATCAGTTAATTATAGAAACATAAGTATCTGCCATTGTCTCTACGCATTGTGAGCGGAGATAATGCTTCTTCAATCCAGAAATAGATCACAACATTATTGTGTGATTATTTCCCGCACACAGATTCAATATACGCGGGAAAATATTCCGCGTAAAGTGTTTTTTGTAATATTTATTCTCAATGATAAAAAATCCAACCAGGGCCATAGTTATTTTCTTACAATATAACGTGTACATTTAAATTCGATGGTGTATCCAGACCACGGTATCACTTGCGTTTTCAGTTATTCGCTGAGAATAATCGCAGCATGATTATTACTGTCTCAGTTATTCCTGCTCAAGTACGTGGGTGTATAAAATAGCGTCACAAACATTCATAGATGGGCTGCTAACATGTATCGTAGCGGGTGGCTTCATTTCTCAGTGGGAAATTCTGAGTCAAATGGGTTCTTCTCAAAGATTACTGTTAACCGCCCATCGATTGGCAACTCAGCTCCAATAATCATATTCTGACTGCTCAGTATCAAAAGTTTGGTGTTCTTCAGAAAATTCTCCAGAGAAATGAGCATCTTCAAGGTCTAATAAATCACACAATTCATCAAGTTCAGCAAGTTCATCATCAATTCGTTGGAATTCAAACTGTAGTTCACTAAGTTCCATTTCACTAATAGTATTCATGTCATAATCTCCTGTATCTTGATAGATAATTAAGCGCTTTCAAAACTGCCGAAGCGTTTGTACAGAATACGACTGTCTGACAATTAATTCTGTGAATAAACCCACACTATAAAGCGGGTTGTTTTATCAGGTGTGGGATATATCACACTGTTTTACAATTGAAATGGACTCAGTGACATTTAAGAATACACTGAATTGGAATTATCATAATTTTTAAAACTGTGAGGCTTATTAAAATTTTGAAGCGTAAGCCCAAAAGGGTATTGTGCCGTCTGTCTAGCCTGGATATTCCACCAACTGGTGCAATGTTCAGGCTAGAACAGGAACGTCCGAATAAAAATGAAGAAAATCGGCTGATACTCCCTTAGTTTGGCGGTAGGAAAGATAGGATGGATAAGCAAAGCGTCAACCGTCAATAAAAATCAAAATAAACGGAGCAATAATAATGATTCGTAATATGTTGTAGATGTAATAATCTACAATTGCTGCTTGTGGTTAATGAGACAACTGACGGATGGCGCTTTGCTTTTCCGTCCTACGGCCCCGTTTTTGACAGGCTATGGGAATTTATTGTATTTCGATTTGGAATGACGAGTTTTCAGACTGTCTGTGTCGAATGCCGACTGTACGAATTAATCGTATTTTTAAGTTCAAAAGTATCAGATCACGTGTGTGGGCCTAATACATAATCAATCTATTTTTTGCGGCTGTGACACTTCACCTTGCTTAATCTTGAGTTGATCCAGCGCTTGATGTAGGTCTTCAAGTGCCGATCCCATCACAAGACCGGCACAACTATGATAGAGCCATAATTCACAAGCAATAGGTTGATGTAAATCATCTCTTGCAAAAGTCTTAAATTCCCGCCAGGCTAACACTGGTTGATCATCTTTAAAGCTGTCAACACATAACCACATATTGCTGTCGAGAATCACTTCCAGACCACGATGTAACGTTAAGGTTACGCGTAAAGGTTTACCTAACCGTAACATAGCAAGTCGTCCCCTGTTATAACAAGCTGCTTCAACTTTCTTGGGGAAAATGCGCATGGGGTTGGTCAGTATATCCATATCGGTTATTACGTTGCTTTAAATACTATACCTAACGCTTAGTTTCGGTCTCAGTATTGGTCTCATTCTCAAGCTTTCCTTCCTGGAAGATGCGGCTGGCTAAAATATCATCAGACTCAAGTGTCATAAGATCTTTTTTTGTTAATGACTTCTTGGCCCCGGAAAATAATCGATTGGCTTGCCTTAGTCGTGCTCTATCCAGGGCATTACGTACTGAACGGGCATTAGCAAAATGTTCCAGTTTCATTCGTAATCGAACGTATTCACCAAATGCTTCTTCACCAGCTGGACTGAGCCGGTAATGCTGTTCCGCCAGCATCAATTTGGCAATAGCTAATAATTCATCTGGAGTGTAGTCCGGGAAATCAATATGGTGTGCGATGCGTGAACGCATGCCGGGATTGCTATGAAAGAATTTGTTCATTCTATCTTTATAGCCGGCCAAAATTACAACCAGATCATCGCGATTGTTCTCCATGGTTTGCAGTAATATTTCTATTGATTCAGCACCATAATCACGCTCATTTTCTGGTTTATAAAGATAATAGGCTTCATCGATGAATAAGACACCGCCCATTGCTTTTTTTATGACTTCTTTGGTTTTTGGCGCGGTGTGGCCAATATATTGGCCAACCAGATCATCGCGGGTTACAGAAACAAGTTGGCCTTCGCGCACATAACCCAAGCGGTGTAGAATTTCAGACATACGTAACGCAACCGTTGTTTTTCCGGTACCAGGGTTGCCTGTAAAACACATATGTAAACTGGGTGCGCCGGCAGATAATTCCAGTTGATTTCGTACCCGGTCAACTAGTAATAGTGCTGCTGTTTCATGAATGCGTGTCTTAACAGGCTTTAAGCCAATGAGCTCACGATCCAGTTTGTCCAAAACCTCATGGATCTTGGATTTTCGAAATTCTGCAGCCAAATCTACAGATACTTTATCTGTAGAAACTTGGTTTTTAGTTTGCCTCGGCATATTTACTCCGTGTAGGAGACCATGATTCTTATTAAGCAAACCTTTGAGGCTTGCCTAATAAATTTTGATTCAATCCTCTCTCTTCAAGAAGAGAGAGGATTGAGATTAGTATCGTTCGCTTTCCGATTTATCAGTTGCATATGAATGGATCGTATAACTCACTTGTCGTCCCGCACCTTCCTGACGTACCAAGCCAAAGCCAGGCTCTTTTTTCGGTCGATTGACGATATATGACATCATTGGGCTCTCAACCCCGCGTGACGAATTAAACGCTGTTACCCGAACATAATGGTTTGGGAATGTTTTGCGGCAGTTATTAATTTCCAACAGGATTCCGGCAGGATCCTTTAAATCAAACAACGGATTGCCAAACATTTCCCAGTATGTATTACGTGGGTGAGGGTCATCGGTGTATTCGATCCCGACTGCCCAACCGTTTTTCAATGCATATTTAAGT
>JAHZIU010000195.1 GCA_022601315.1 Betaproteobacteria bacterium | reverse complement strand
CTGCGTTTGCCAGATGACTGGACTGCTACTCCAGGTCGACCATCCCCCCTATGGGACTTCGATTTCCGCTGCACACCGACCGGTTGCTGGATTGCCGTACCGCTGACTTCCGGCAAGCTGGCGTTATACAATCTGGGTAAAGTCAATTACGAGTCAACACATTAAATTTCTCAGCCAAGTACTCCTTCAACTTGATGTCGATGGGTTCAGAGTTGCCCAGATGATTCAAGACAAAGCGTGGTCTACAGCGAATGGTCAGCCATTTTCAAAGGCCACAACACCGTATTGGATCATCTGAGCAGCTCCCTTCGGGCAACCCGGAAAGCATTTCTTCTTGAAAAAGGCTAGCCATGCCCAGCGAGAGGCACCTAGCGCTCAACCACATTCCGGGTCGCTGAACCTGTAAATATCAACTTGAATAAATATTAGTTAAACTGAAACCTATAATAAAACTCACCGCACGATCTTCATCAACTTGCGAAGCTCTAAGAACGCAATACGTAATTCATCAAATACTTTGTTCTTATTGGAATCCATCAATAATCAGCACTGCGACAATTTGTCGCATTGATACTCCTTCTTTATTCAAATAGCATGAATGTATTTGCATCGAGAAATTAGAATTTTTTCTCGGTCAGCTACAGCGCATTCATTGACTCATATTGATGGACCCTCTTTAGCATAATCCCCGGAGCATCAAATTGAATAAGTTTTTTATAGGATTGTTTTTACTTTTTTTTAGCGTAATGACTATGGCCCATGAAGGTGAGCCAAACATGGCGTTTGCATGGCGTGATGGCATTATTGAAATCGATACTGCACGTCAGGGAAGAGCGCTGGGTAATCACACTGCATTTATCTTACCATTTACCGATTCACTCACCCCTTATCGTATGGGAGACTCCGGCTTTACCGGATCTGGTTTCGACCAAGGCGGCATCGTCAGTTACCAAACTGAAAGCACTTTATTAAAATGGTCAGCTGAACAGTCACAATGGTTACAAGAAGGTTTTTCAGAACAAGTAAAAATTAGCCGTCTAGCGGATGAAAATATCGTAACAGATACAGAAGGAAATGGATTGCAAGGATTTATTGCGCAATTGACAAGCAGCGTCTTCGAAGCACATGCTATTTTCCAAATACAAACAACGGACGGATCTTTGCCCGATGATGGCGCCTATATGGTTTTCATTAATATCTTGGGCGTAGATGATGCTGGTGAGCATATTCTCTATCGACCCTCTGAACCATTTGCACTGGTTTTTCATATCAACGCGCAGTCCAGCTTTAATAATTTGGCGCTTTCTGAAGCTTTAAAAGTGATGCCGGAAGTCCGATTGAACGATTACAATCGTATAGACACACTGTTTGACTGGGCGGAATCACAATTTAATGAATTATTCCCACATGCTGCAGAAAGTCGTTTTATCTCCGGTTTCTATGCGCGTTGTTATGACAACGCCATTTGTGTCGGCAGCAAGGACGGCAAAATCTACACGGCTGGCGGTATTTTTGGCGATATCACTGAACAAGGCGCAATAGAAAATTTTTATGACACAGCGGGGCTTTAATGCAGACTTTGCAAACGTGTCTCCGCTATTTTTTTCCGTTGGGTATTATTTTTTTTTTAATCCTGTCTTTGCAAACGATCAGAATACACAGAAAGAATCAGTAACAGAAAGCCAATCTAATGCGGCGCATTCCGCCTCTGATATTCCGCAAGCGCCTGTTAAATTTGAAACAATCACTATTGAAGCCACTTCCTCTGCACCTGCTGACCCAGTACAAAAACTGGAAGGACAAGAATTACGAGTTCGCACTGGCGAAACGCTTGGAAAAACGCTGGAGCGTGAATTAGGCGTCAGTAATCTGTCTTATGGGCCTGGTGTTGGCCAACCCGTAATTCGGGGTTTGAGTGGTCCCCGAGTCAGGGTCATGCAAAATGGAATCGGCGCACATGATCTGTCTGCTTTAAGTCCCGACCTTGGCGTGGCTTTTGATACCATGTTGGCAGACAGTATCACTGTGTTAAGAGGCCCTGCAACCCTACGTTATGGCGGTAATGCCATTGGCGGCATGATCGATATCAAACACCAACGGATACCTGAAAAAATACCCCTTAATGGTCTTACAGGTCGAACAGGTTTTAGTTACAACCACAATTCTGCAGATAAAGCCGGAATGATCAGCTTTGATGCTGGTAAGGGTATGTTTGCATTTCATGTTGATTACTTTAAACGCGCATCAAACAACACCCATATTCCTGGTGCGGCCTTGGATGAAGATGCGATCCGACAACAATTTCAAGTGGAACCCAGCGCTAATAGTAATAATGTCATTCAAAATAGCAGCTCAAATAGTCAGGGCGGCTCGGTCGGTGTATCAATGATCGGCAGACATGGTCATATAGGCGGAAGTTATCATCAAATGGTCAGAAATTATGGCATTCCTCCGGGTGTTCCGGGCCATTCCGACGCTGAAACTACCGGACAGGAAACCATCAGAATAGAAATGTCTCAGCGCCGCTATGATTTAGAGGGCCTGTGGAAAACCTATTGGCCATCATTACCTAGAATAAACGCAAAGCTGAGCTACATCGACTACGATCATAAGGATTTTGACAGGAGTGTGACAGATAGAAGCGCATCACTGACTCGTTTTAAGAATTCCGTCTGGGAGTCCCGTTTAGAAATGAACCATCAACGTGGAGAATGGCTTGATGGTACATTTGGCATGCAATGGCAGAATCGTTCTTTCGAAGCCACAGGAATCGAAACATTTACGCCTGCAACTGATGTCGATTCATTAGGGTTTTTTATCACTGAAACGGTGTTTATCACTGATCGCCTCAACTTTGAAATGGGCGCCCGTATCGAACATCAAACAACAAAACCCAAGCGTAATGAATTAATAATATCAGGCGTTTCAGCGCCGTTACCATTGCCAAACGCTTTGAATTATCTTACTTACTCACTTGCCGCCAGCTTAAATTATGAAATCCTTCCACAAACAACTTTGTTTTTAAATTGGCAACGCGCCCAACGCGCACCAGACGTTCAGGAACTCTTTGCGTCAGGGCCGCATTTTGCGACGCGTAGTTTTGAAATTGGCCGCCTCGATCTTGATCCTGAGCAAACCAATCACTATGAATTAGGCTTTCGCTATACCGGAACCCAGGTTTCCTTACGCGCCAATGGTTACTACAAATCAATACAAGATTTTATTTACCTGGAAAATCAAGGCACCTTTTTTAATTTGGCGCCCGACCCACCCCGTTTCCAATTGGCTTGTGCAGATTTAAGCAATTGTCTGCCCGTTTTTGGGTATCAGGCCAATAATGCAAATTTTGCGGGCTATGAAGCGGATATAACCGCCCACCCCCGCTTAGGCTTACCCGTCAATTTTCATGTCACGCTATTTTCTGATTATGTACGTGGATGGTTTCAGAATGAATCTATTGGAGATGTTCCAAGACTACCGCCACTACGATTCGGCAGCGAAATAGGTTTTCAATGGGCACAGTGGCGAACTGGCTTACGTTACACTCAGGCCCTGGCACAAAATAAACCAGGGAACTTGGAAACCAACACGTCGGGTTATCATCGATTAGACCTGGATTTATCATACGATTTAAAAATGTCTGATAATAGAAAAATTCTTTTTTTCGCTAAACTTTCCAATATGACTAACACAACCATAAGAAACTCCACATCTTTTTTACGAAATTTTGCACCTGAAGCTGGTTTTAGCGCAGTCGTAGGGATGAGTGCAACATTCTAAAGCTCCGACTAACTGATTAATCAAATTACACCTCATTCTAAATATGAATATTTTAATTAAAAAATTATCCGAGAAGATTTGGTCAAATTATCTTCTAAAGCGACGCAATATCTTTATTAGTATTGTCATTTATCTCTTCATCTTGAACCCAACGGTGCTATTTGCCGGCGAATTACATCAGCATATCGAGGTAACAATTGTCGACCAACGTGTGCAAGCAAACTTTTGTCGCCCTG
>JAHZIU010000194.1 GCA_022601315.1 Betaproteobacteria bacterium | reverse complement strand
GATAAGTAGTTTGGTTGTATCGTGTTAGCATCCACACACCGAAAAGCGCCTCTGAGATGCTTGCCAGGGTAATACCCCCAGCCACCCATAGTGAGTCATTGGCATGCATGTTAACCAGTAACGCACCGAAAAGAATGCCCCAGATGTAGCGTTTACCACCAATGAGTAATACCGCCAATGCCAAGCCACTGCCCGGCCAAATAGCACTGACAATACCGTTGTTGGTAAAATAATGATGAATCGCGGAACCTAAAATCAGGTAAAGCATCGCTATACCTGATTGCTTCAACCATTCGATTGAATTATTCAGGGTGGTGTGTTTACTAATAGCGCTTAAGCCATTTGCATTCATATCATACTGTGGCCCATACTGAGAGATACGTAAATGATTAGAAGCAGCTTTATTGTTGATTGCAAGAATATAGCAAATTATTAGTGTCTTAATACGTAATGTAGCATTTAGGTGTAATTGCAATGGTGCAAGTACAGATCAAAATAGACCTTAATCTGTTAATGCTTGCATGTCTATTTTTAGGTTTTACGATTTGTCCGTTTTAATACGGATAAATCTAGCGGCTAACTGTTTGGCATCTTTTGCAATGAATGGCTGGTTTTTTTAAGAAATATTGCACTGCGGACAAATATTTTCCGAGTCGATCTTGGGATTTTGCTCAGTAATAATGGCTTCCGGAAACTAAATTATTCTTGTTTGATTTCTACCTGTGTTCCGGCATTTACAAGGTCAAACAATTCCAATAAATCTTGATTACGCATACGGATACAACCGATAGAACCGGGCTGACCCATTGTTACACTATCGGGGCTGCCATGAATATAAACAAAGCGACGCATGGTATCGACCGCACCCAGACGATTAAAGCCCGGTTCACTCCCGGAAAGCCATAAAATACGCGTCAGAATCCAATCGCGTTTGGGAAATTTTTTGCCTAATTCAGGCGTGTATATCTCGCCCGTTGGTCGTCGCCTGATGAAAACTGTATTAATGGCTTGTCCATTACCTATTTTGGCACGAATAATATGATTCCCCAATGGCGTACAAAAACTGCCATTCTTTTGCCCTGTGCCATTCTTAGCCGAAGAAATTGAATATTGCTGCATAATATGATCATTATCATCTAACAAAATAAGCTGTTGTTGCGCAATACTGATATTAATTTTCATTTAAAACCCTACGCGATTGATTTTGACGCCTTTCGGCAAAAAATTGTTTTAATAGTGTGCTTGCCTCTTGCGCCATGACGCCACTTGTTACCGCCATATGATGATTTAACCGTGTTTCAGCAGGCAGATCAATAATACTTCCACAAGCACCGGTTTTGGGATCTGTCGCGGCAAAAACTAACCCCTGAATACGCGCATGAAACATTGCGCCGATGCACATGACACAAGGCTCCAGCGTTACATATAGTGTACAACCTAGTAGTCGATAGTTCCTCAAAGTTTGACTTGCATCACGCATAGCGACTACTTCAGCATGTGCAGTTGGATCAGCCGTTGTAATGGAGTTGTTATACCCACGTCCGACAATAGCACCATTCTGCACAATTATCGCGCCCACCGGTACTTCACCTGCGCGTTGCGCTTGTTGCGCCAACTCTAAAGCAAGTTGCATGAAGTGGGTATCTCCGGGTTCCTGATTTGCTTTATTTTCGTGCAAAATAATTTTCTGGCAACATTGATTCATGCCTCTCAAGGTCAACTAAATGCTGTGTTTTATGCTACATTCCTATCACAAACTAAACACTATTCCTTAAAAACAAAAATGTTCTCTCAGGCGCAGCTTCAACTTCATACGATTCGCGATATTTTACGCTTTTCTGTCAGTCAGTTTAACCAAGCAAATCTTTTCTTTGGTCATGGCTCTGCATCGGCTTATGACGAGGCGGCATATCTTATTTTAAAAACGCTGCATTTACCCCTTGATCAACTGGATCCATTTCTGGATGCACGTTTGACAGATAATGAACGTAAACAAGTGCTAGATTTAATTGCACGTCGTATTTCTGACAGAATACCCGCAGCGTATTTGACCCATGAGGCCTGGTTAGGGGATTATAGTTTTTATGTCGATGAACGTGTAATTGTGCCTCGTTCGTTTATTGCCGAATTACTGCAAACACAACTATCTCCCTGGATCACACAGCCTGATCATATTTCATCGGTACTCGATCTTTGTACCGGTTCAGGTTGTTTAGCGATCCTGCTTGCCCATTGTTTTGAGCATGCGCATATCGATGCGATTGATATTTCCAACGATGCGCTGGAAGTTGCGCATAAGAATGTTATGGCTTATGGCCTGCAGGATAGAATTAATCTCATACCGTCCAATTTTTTCTCAGAATTATCAGCGCAACGCTATGATCTTATCATCAGCAATCCACCGTATGTCAATGCTGAATCAATGGATACTTTGCCCGAAGAATATCGCCATGAACCTGATCTGGCTTTGGCCAGTGGTGAAGAGGGTCTTGATGCGACGCATTTGATTCTACAAAATGCCGCGCAGTATTTAACCCCTAATGGTTTGTTAATTGTGGAGATTGGACATAATCGCGATGTTCTTGAACAGGCTTATCCTCAAATACCGTTTACTTGGTTGGATACCAGTGCCGGTGATGGGTTTGTGTTTTTGCTAAATCGTGACCAACTTCCTGATTAACTTGCTGCAAAATTTACTCAATAAATTTCAGCAACCGTCTTATTTCTTTTTCATCCAGCTCCAGCCATTGCCCACGTTTAATGCGTGGCGGTAAATTAATAGGGCCAAAACGCACGCGCATGAGCCGGCTGACTGTTAAACCGATAGTCTCAAACATTCGTCGCACCTCTCGATTTTTGCCTTCTTTTAAGATTACACGGTACCAATGATTGGCGCCTTCACCGCCTTGATCCGCCAAGTAGGTAAATGATGCAGGACCATCAGCTAATTCAATACCCGTTGTGAGTTGCGTGATTTGTTCCGAAGTAAGTTCGCCTAGAATCCGTACAGCATATTCACGTTCCACTTCAAAGCGTGGATGCATTAAGCGATTAGCCAATGTGCCGTCTGTGGTAAAAATTAATAAACCGCTGGTATTAAAATCCAATCGTCCAATCGCGATCCACTTGGAAGACTTGAGGTGGGGCAATTTATCAAATACCGACGGGCGGTCTTGCGGGTCGTGCCGACTCACAATTTCACCTTCCGGTTTATGATAGAGCATCACCCGTGGTAGGCGCTCTTCCAGATCAAAACGAATAATGCGCTTACCGATTCGGACTGTATCTTCCGGTCCGACCCGATCACCAATCACGGCCACTTTGTGATTAATACTGACACGTCCGGCAGCAATCCACACTTCCATTTCGCGCCGTGAACCAAGCCCTTTTTGAGCTAATAATTTTTGCAGCTTGTGTGTTGCGGATGGTGAACTATTTACAGGCAATTCATCCAGTGAAATAGATATTTTTTTCTTAGGTAGCCTAATTGGCCTATTTGGCCGATTAGGTCGGTTTGCTCGCATTGATCTATCTGATTCGAAAATTGTGTTTAATGTTATAAAATTAGAAAGGTAACTTCATTCCTGGTGGCAAGCCCAGCCCACCGGTCAATTCAGCCATCTTTTCTTGTGATGTGGTTTCTACACGACGTACCGCATCATTGAACGCTGCTGCGATCAGGTCTTCAAGCATTTCTTTATCATCACCAACAAGACTATCGTCAATACTGATACTTTTGACATCATGGCGGCAGGTCATAACAACTTTAACCATGCCTGCACCTGACTGGCCTTCAACTTCAATAGTCGCCAGTTTCTCCTGCATTTGTTTCATGCCTTCCTGCACTTGTTGTGCCTGTTTCATCATGTTTCCTAGATTGCCTCTCATTGCTACTACCTCCACTATTTTTGGATTGGTTTAATTGAAGAAATTTTTAATTTTGCATCAAAGCTTTCGACCAGTTCCTGCACGATTGGATCTTTTTCTATTGCTGCTATGGCGTCAGCTTTCTTTGCCTCATCATCACGTTGTTTTAGCGCAACAGGTGTCAAACCGGTTACTTTTCCAATAGAAAAATTCAGTGGCACTGGTTTTCCAAAATATGTATCTAATGCGGCTTGTATTTTTTCCTGATATTTTTTTTCTAATAAATGTTTATGCACTTCAGGTACACATAGTTCAATTCTATCAGGAGAAAACACTTTTGCTTCACTATGTTGCGCCAGCATTTTGGTCATGCCCGTCAGTTTTAGTTGCTTAATCAGCGTAGACCAATCATGACAAGCAGGCTCAGCGCTCATTTCATACGTCGATATATGTTGTGATTCGACTGGTTTACCCGGCGCAGGTGATGTTTTTTGCTGTTTTTCAGAATGTGTCGCCTGCGGTTTCTTTTGAATACTTGGTGCGGATTTCTCAGGTGCGGCCTGCGTCATTGAGGATAAATCTTCAGGCATGAACGTTAACATACGCATTAGCGTCATGGTAAAACCTGCATATTCATCTGGCGCCAAGCTTAAGTCGTTGCGGCCATGTAACGCAATTTGATAAAACAATTGGATATCATCCGGCTCAAAATTATTTGCTAATGTAAAAATGCGATCATAATCTGGTGTGTCATCACTGATTGCTTGTGGTGCTGTTTGTGCCAAAGCAATACGGTGCAATAATGCGGCCATGTCTTGCAAAGCTGTATCAAAAGAAAGACAACGTGCTGCCATTTCATCTGCCAGAGACAAAATCAGGGCACCATCTTGCAGTACCAAAGCATCCAGAAAATCATACAAATAACGTTGATCAATGACACCCAGCATATCACGTACATCTATTTCTGCCACTTTACCCTGACCAAATGCGATGGCCTGATCCAAAATACTTAACGCATCACGCATACTGCCCTGAGCAGCACGTGCAATTAATTGCATTGATGTCATATCGCACGCGATTTCTTCATGTGTTAATATTTTTTCAAGATGATCGACAATTTGGGATAATGGAATTTGTTTTAGACTAAATTGTAAGCAGCGTGACAAGACAGTAATGGGTATTTTTTGTGCATCCGTAGTTGCCAGTACAAATTTGACATGTGCCGGTGGTTCTTCCAACGTTTTTAACATTGCGTTAAAAGCTGATTTGGAAAGCATATGCACTTCATCAATGATGTATATCTTGTAGCGTGCGGCGGTTGGTGCATAAAGCGCGCCCTCCAATAGCTCACGCATATTGTCTACCTGGGTATTGGATGCCGCATCCAATTCAATTAAATCGATAAAATTCCCGCTATCAATCTGGTTACATGCAGAACACGTTCCACAAGGTTCAGCCGTTACGCCGGTTTCACAATTGAGTGCTTTGGCCAGAATACGTGCGATCGTTGTTTTACCCACACCACGTGTCCCAGTAAACAAATAGGCATGATGTAACCTGTTCTGTTCAAGTGCATTACGCAATGCTTTGACAATATGTTCCTGACCTGTCAGTTCAGAAAAATTTTTAGGGCGCCACTTGCGAGCGAGAACTTGAGATTGGGACACGTTTTTTCTTGAATAAATGAGAGAAACGAAATAGAAAATTTCAAGCCAGTCGATACCGCTAAAATCAGGTAGACGCTTGTTATAGCGTTGGGTGGCGAGCCAGACCCCCGGCACTTGCAAAAAATAGCTGTGGCTGCTTCCTTCCGGACCTGACCAGATTCACCATCATGCAATGCGGGGAGGCCCGCCATAAAACTTTGACTAATCTACAACTAGTACAAGAACACCCCATGCGAGCCACCAGTCATATAGCATTGTGCACCGAGTTAGTATCTGCGTCCAGCGTCATTAAAATCAGACACACAACCAGACCACATTAAATAGATTGCGTTAAAAAGTGTCAGAAGTATACCACAACAGTTCTATGTGTCTCATCGTAGGGATGTCGGTTACAGGGTAATCCGACTTAAATTCGTTTAATTTTAAGACTTCTTTTAAAATTGAGTTATCACTGAATCTATTATCATTAGTTCGGACCATGATACTTTCTTGTGCCTGCCCAAAATATGGCGATTAAGCATAGGATGTTATAAATAACATACTCAATCTGGCAATTTTAGTAGCTAGTTGCGTTCAGTTTACACACCGCATTCTTTTGCTTTTTTATCGAATAAATTACTCACAACGCCCATTAGGCTTTTTATTTGCGATAAACAATGTTATATACCGAAGGATATTACTGTGGAGTAGCATTTTATGGGCAATGAAATTCCTACCAGCCATTTTAGTTTAGAGGATATAGAAGTTTTTACCAACCGCCTTCATAAGGAAACTCGGTTAGTCAGTCGATGGTTTGAAAATAATCGCTTTGCTTTTGAACAAAAGATGTTTGGTTATGAACTTGAAGCATGGCTTGTAGATAACAATTTTCGGCCCGCACCTATCAATGAACAATTCTTGCGGGAATTAAATGACCCACTGGTTGTTCCCGAACTGGCTAGCTTTAATATTGAATTAAATAGCGTACCGCAACACTTGGGTGGTAGTGTGTTCAGCGATATGCAACAAAATCTACAACAGATTTATAGTCGATGTCGTCACCAAGCACAACTGATGGACTCTGATTTACTCTTTATCGGTGTATTGCCTACAGTTAAGGAAGCCGATTTATGCCTTGAGCATATGTCTAATTCGCCGCGCTACCGTGCATTGAATGAGCAAATATTCCGCCTGCGACATGGTCGCCCTTTGCGAATTGATATCAAGGGTGCAGAACATTTATACACTACGCATAATGATGTTATGTTGGAGGCTGCCGCGACCTCACTGCAATTGCATCTTCAGGTGCCGCTTCAACTTGCAACCCGTTATTATAATGCAGCGATTCTCTTATCCGGTTCAATGGTGGCCGCGACCGGTAACGCTCCATATTTATTCGGCAAACACTTATGGGAAGAAACACGAATTCCATTGTTTGAGCAATCTGTGTCTATTGGCGGTCATAAAAACTCTGATGAAGGTGATCTCAAACGTGTTTCGTTTGGTACAGGTTATGTCAAAAATTCTTTGCTGGAATGTTTTATTGAGAATCTGGAACATTTTCCAGCAGTTCTTCCCGTACTACTAGATGACCCAACTGAGAAGCTTGCGCATTTACGACTTCACAACGGCACTATCTGGCGTTGGAATCGTCCACTGATCGGCTTTGATAATCAAGGTGAACCTCATTTACGCATTGAACACCGAGTAAT
>JAHZIU010000193.1 GCA_022601315.1 Betaproteobacteria bacterium | reverse complement strand
TTGCAGCGATGTTTAAATTCCTGTTGGAGAGGAAGGGGAATATTACGTAGAATGAACATGCGGCGACGCTCTTTTTGTTATTGGTTTCAATTACTTAACAGCTGAAATTATAACAAAAACACGCGCCGCCGCAATCATACCTTATTGTATTTAAAGGATAAATTACGATTTTTAGCCTACTAGAAACAAGGCTAATATCAGCGCTATCCTGCTACCCAAAAAGAAAGCATCACTCAACCTTCAAGATTACAAAACTGAAAGATCTGCACTAAGAAAACGTGAGACTTTAGTTTCATACATAAAAATGGTAAATTTAATCATATACAGTTTATCTAATTAAAACTTATTAATTAAATACCTACAAACAGACAACCAGAGAATTTTTTAAATTAACCCCTTTTAAGGAACGCAATAACAGCTGCACAGAACGTAAGCCCGTTTGATCCAGATAAATCATAAGCGTTTGATACAACCTTTATTCACTTTTAGCATGCTGACATTAAACCCAGTCTTTCCCAATTAAGAAATCAGTGTAGAGCTTGTCTTCTTCACTCCCTGCCTCAGGTTTCCAGTCATAACGCCATTTAACTATAGGTGGTAATGACATCAAAATTGATTCAGTACGCCCGCCGGTTTGCAAACCAAACAATGTGCCGCGATCCCACACCAGGTTAAATTCAACATAACGTCCACGCCGATATGCCTGGAAATCTCTTTCGCGTTCACTATAAGATGTATCTTTGCGCAATTCTAGAATAGGCTGGTAGGCAGTCAAAAAATGATCTCCGACACTCTTGGTTAGACTAAAGCAGGTATCGAAATCAGGTTGATTCCAATCATCAAAGAAAATTCCGCCAACACCACGAGGTTCCTTACGATGCTTTAAATAGAAATATTCGTCACACCATTTTTTTAGACGCGGATAACAATCATCGCCAAACGGTTGCAATGAATCTTTACAAGTCTGATGGAAATGTATCGCGTCTGCTTCATAGCCATAATAAGGCGTTAAATCCATACCGCCACCAAACCACCATACAGGGTCTGCGCCTTCTTTAAGTGCTTCAAAAAAACGCACATTCATGTGTATTGTAGGTGCATATGGGTTGCGTGGATGTAATACCAGCGATACGCCCATGGCTTCAAATGAACGTCCTGCAAGTTCAGGACGAGCGGCGGTAGCAGAGGCTGGTAATCCGCTACCATAAACATGTGAGAAATTTACACCCCCACGCTCGAATACATTACCTGCTTCAATGACGCGACTCATTCCGCCGCCGCCTTCTGGGCGTCCCCATTGGTCAAGTCTGAACGTTTTACCATCAACTTCTTCAAGCCCTTGGACAATACGATTTTGCAGGTCGATTAAATATTCTTTAACGGATGGGGTATTCATGAAAGCTCCAAATTTTGATTCAATTTTATTTATTAGTAACAGCGTGTATTCTGGTTTCTGTGGACTGTAAATCACATTTTACCTATAGATATAACATGATTAAAGAATTTCATTTTTGATATTCCTCAAAAAAAACCAATTGCACGTATGATAGACTCACGGAAAATTAGCATTTAAGAGAAAATTGTATGTCTGGTAATACCTTTGGTAAGCTATTTAGCATCACATCATTTGGCGAATCACACGGACCGGCTATTGGCTGCGTGGTTGATGGTTGTCCACCCGGTTTGGAATTAAGCGCTGAATATATTCAGCATGAATTGGATCGACGTAAACCAGGCACTTCTCGCCATGTGACACAGCGGCGGGAATCTGATACGGTTGAAATTTTATCGGGCGTATTTGAAGGAATAACAACCGGTACACCCATTGCATTGCTAATTCGAAATGAGGACCAGCGAAGCAAGGATTACAGCAAAATCATGGATGTTTTTCGCCCGGGCCATGCCGATTACACCTACTGGCAGAAGTATGGTATTCGCGATTATCGCGGCGGCGGTCGCTCATCTGCCCGTGAAACGGCAGTGCGTGTTGCTGCCGGTGCTATTGCCAAAAAATGGCTAAATGAAAAATTTGGCATTGTCATTCGTGGTTACATGTCACAGCTGGGACCTATCGAAATTCCATTTAAACAATGGTCTGATGTAAGAAAAAATCCATTCTTTGCTGCAGATAACAGCTATACCGAGCAATTAGAAACTTTTATGGATCAGTTGCGAAAATCAGGAGACTCGGTTGGTGCAAAAATCAGCGTTGAAGCAGAAAGCGTCCCAGTGGGATGGGGTGAACCGGTTTATGATCGTCTGGATGCCGAAATCGCTTATGCAATGATGAACATCAATGCCGTAAAAGGTGTAGAGATTGGTGCTGGATTTACTAGCATTACTCAAAAAGGGACTGAACATTCTGATGAAATAACACCAGATGGCTTTCTCAGCAATAATGCGGGTGGTATCTTAGGAGGTATTTCTACTGGTCAGGCAATCACCGTTAATATAGCGATTAAACCCACATCAAGCATCCGCCTGGGTCGACGCTCAGTGGACAAGAATGGTGAATCTGTTATTGT
>JAHZIU010000192.1 GCA_022601315.1 Betaproteobacteria bacterium | reverse complement strand
TGGTAGGCCGTGAGAGATTCGAACTCTCGACCAACGGATTAAAAGTCCGCTGCTCTACCAGCTGAGCTAACGACCCAAAGCGCAGGATTATACCTGATTCAGGCGATGTTATAAAAGGCTTTGTATGAATGATTAAATAGTAATTAAATTTAGCTTTGTTGTAGCAGGAACAAATCACTATGAATCAGTGGCATGTGAACATTTAATTATTCACTGAGTTTTTGTTAGTTTAACTTCTTTCATATATATGGCACTTGATTATATGCAGGTTTATCTGGTGCCTGTAGTTAGTTTTTTTGTCGATTATTAAATATTTGTGGTTTTATTAGTAATCGGGTAGTTATCTCTCTTGACGAAGCAAGCTTGTCTGTCTAACATATCCAAGGGAACCAAGGGGAGAACAGTTGACGGTTCCGGGTTCTCGTTGTAGGCTGTTTTCTATGCTTTTCATTAACTTTTTTAAGGGTTTATTATGTCAAAGTTTAAACAATGTTTATCATGCGCCATTGCTCCATTTGTACTGTTCGGTTTATTAGGTACAGCGACGCAAGCCGTGGCTTCTGATGAAAGATTATACGGCCGATTCACTGCAGATAACGAATTGTATACACCAAGAGATTATCGTGAATGGGTCTTTGTTGGCGCAACCGTTACACCAAATGATATGAATGATGGCGCAGCTGCTTTTCCTGAATTCCACTATGTTTATATGGATCCAGGTAGTTTTGCGTCTTGGAAAAAAACAGGTGAATTTCGTAGCGGAACTGTGATCGTAAAAGAATTAGTGAGTATTGGTAGCAAAGAAGCAGTTAGTGGAAATGGTTATTTCCCAGGTAGCTATAACGGTATCGCTGCGATGGTCAAGGATGCAAAACGTTATCCTGATAGACCGGGCAACTGGGCTTATTTTGGTTTTGATGGTGAATCAAGGCATGGCGCGATTCAAGAAGATTCGGCTTGCTCTGCGTGTCACCAAGCATCAGCGGAACAAGACCAAGTGTTCACACAATACTATCCAGTATTACCTGCTGCAAAGCCTTAGAATGACTTGATTTTGACAAGCGATAGATTAGACTTGTCTAAAGCAAGAGTAAAAAAAACGGGTATTTTGACTAGCGCATTAATGCAGTACTAGTCAAATTGCCCGTTTTTAGATTGAACAGGCTCGAATTTTTCTGTACAGCTTGCCTGCAATACTTTTGTTTTGGTTGTATTTAGAAATGATTTTTCCATTCACGTAAGGTAGAAAAAATACGTGATGGTTCACAGAAGTCTTGACCTAAATGTGTACAGGCACTTTGAATGACCTCCGGTTGGTCACAACGTAAAAAAGGATTTGTTGCTTTTTCTTGTCTTATAGTTGTGGGTAATGTGGGTATATTTTGTTTGCGAAGTTCTTTTGCTGTCGTTTCAAATTCTAGCAATGTTAAATTACCGGGTTCAACCGTTCTAGCAAAGCGAATATTTTCCAAAGTATATTCATGGGTGCAATA
The DNA here is from genome assembly GCA_022601315.1 of Betaproteobacteria bacterium. Taxonomy (GTDB): domain Bacteria; phylum Pseudomonadota; class Gammaproteobacteria; order Burkholderiales; family Nitrosomonadaceae; genus Nitrosomonas. The sequence continues at coordinate 2,422 of JAHZIU010000192.1, read as the reverse complement.
AACCCCTGTCTCATCAGGGAGATTGGTCAGCTTTTGCAATGAATGATACATTTGTTGTGCACTGCCTTCGAATAGCCGTCCACACCCACAGGCAAACAAAGTATCGCCACAAAATAACATTTTTGTTTTATTTGCGCCATAATAGGCAATGTGGTCAGTTGTATGACCTGGTGTTTCCAGCACTTTTAATGTCAGTGACAATTCTTTTAGTTTGATTTCGTCATTTTCTTTAACATGATGGGTAAGTGTTGGGATTGACTCGTTATGTGGACCATAAACCGGCACATTAAATTTATTGAGTAATTCAATGATGCCACCCGTATGATCATTATGATGGTGTGTGATTAAGATCGATATTAGTTGTAACTTTTTACAGTTCAAGTAATCTATAACTGATTGGGCTGTTCCTGGATCGATAACAGCAGCATAATTTTCATCGTGTAAAATCCAAATATAATTATCTTTAAAGGCAGGAATTGGATGAATTTTTAACATAGTTTTTCCAGTTATCAGGTTTTTTTACGAAAGTTATATAAAATAATGTTGGTTTCAAGGTTGGCTTGTTTTCTATATGTCTGCACAAACTGCACAGCAATGGTTTGAAACATCGCTTGGACAATATCTTATTGACCATGAGTTTCGTTATTTTGATCAAGTTGTAGCAAATATTTTTGGTTATAATGCCGCCCAAATCGGTTGGTCTCAATTTTGCTTTTTACGATTAAATCGTATGCCGTTGCAGTTTACAGTCGAGCCTAATAACAATCCATCGCTACGAGCGACCGCAGATTTATTGCCCATTAAAAGCGAGAGTATTGATCTAGTAATAATGCCACATGTACTCGAATTTAATGAAAACCCAAACCAAATTTTATGTGAAGCGCATCGAGTGCTTAGACCGGAAGGACATATTGTCATTTCAGGTTTTAATCCGCTTAGTTTGTGGGGCACCCGCCACTATCTGAAATCTTCACGTCATGAGTTTCCTTGGAATGGACATTTTATCGCGCTTTCCAAACTAAAAGATCTGTTGAGATCACTTGATTTTGAGATGGCTGGCGGACGCTTGTATTGTTATATTCCGCCTTTCAAACAGGAAAAATGGCGTCAACGTTTTCAATTTATGGAAGCTGCTGGAGATCGTTGGTGGCCAATATCAGGTGGCGTTTATTTTCTTCATGCAATTAAACATAAGCATGGTATGCATGTTATTAAGCCTGGCTGGAAAAATAGTTTGGCTGGAAAGAAAAAATTGGTAGCTGTTACACAGAAATTGAATGAAGCAACTGATAATGAAAACTCAAACCGACCCCAATTACACAAAAGTTTTAGATCAGATTGATCATGAGTTCAAGTAATAATCAAGTGGTAGAGATATATACTGATGGCGCGTGCAAGGGAAACCCTGGTGTTGGTGGGTGGGGAGTCTTCTTGAAATATAACGACCATGAACAAGAATTATTTGGGGGAGAAGCAATGACGACAAATAATCGTATGGAGCTTCTTGCTGCTATCCGTGCTTTAGAGGCGTTGAACAGACCTTGTAAAGTGCATTTACATACGGACTCGCAGTATGTTCAAAAAGGAATGTGTGAATGGCTGCCTGGCTGGAAAGCACGAAATTGGCTTACTGCGAACAAAAAACCAGTTAAGAATGATGATCTATGGAAAGCGCTTGAAAAACTGGTACAGCAACATGAGGTTGAGTGGTTCTGGGTCCGCGGTCACTCTGGCGACATTGGGAATGAACGTGCTGACGAGCTGGCCAATCGTGGCGTAGATAAGATTTCTGCCAATAATTAATTTTAACTAGCTATGCGACAAATTGTTTTAGATACAGAAACAACAGGCCTGGAACATAAGCTTGGACATCGCATTGTAGAGATTGCCGCTGTTGAAATGTGCAACCGACAACTTACCGGACAGCATTTTCACTATTACCTTAATCCAGACCGTGGCAGTGATGAAGGTGCTTTGCAAGTGCATGGGTTAACCAGTGAGTTTCTACAGGATAAGCCCAGATTTGGTGACATTACAAAAGAGTTCTTACAGTTTATCCGCGATGCAGAATTAATTATTCACAATGCACCTTTTGATGTTGGGTTTCTGAATCATGAGCTTGGTCTTGCTAAGCTAAATACCTTGGATCAATACTGTAATCAAATCACGGATACACTGAAATTAGCTAAGGAGCTTCATCCTGGTAAGCGAAACAACCTCGATGCATTATGTGATCGTTATAAAATTGATAATTCAAAGCGTACCTTGCATGGCGCTTTGTTAGATGCGGAATTGCTGGCTGACGTTTTTCTTGCAATGACACGTGGGCAAGAAAGCCTTTTGATCGAATCTGAACCTGATATTGTTGATGATTTGACCAGTAATGTAGATCATCTTAATTTAACAGTGCACACTGCCAATC
>JAHZIU010000021.1 GCA_022601315.1 Betaproteobacteria bacterium | reverse complement strand
TGGTGTAATCGAGCAAGAAAAGTTTCGTCATCTAACGCTAGGATCTCTTTTGCCGCTGTTGGTGATACAGTCCAAACCAAAGCGTAATCCTCACCTGAGGGAAGCAATGCAATTGGTCCATTTGCAGTAAATCGTTCATAAGCAATACCAGACTGTAAAGTTTCTGCTTTTATGTTGGCCACAACGGCCCACTGTTCATAGTCGTGTATTTGATAAGTAATGTCTTCAATTTGTGCGCTCAGATGACCGCCATCTGCCAGGACCAATAATTTAGCGCTGGCTTTTTTTTGTTCTCCATCATGATCAAATTGTACAGTGCCAAAATTAGTATCTGTATTAAATTGTTTAACACCGGCACCTGTTAAATAGACCGTATCAATATCTTGTAGCGTTTCATACATTGCGCGAAACAAGTCATGATAATGAACGACATACCCCAGAGCAGAAACACCAGCGTCTTCAGGGGCCAGCACAGTACGACCCAAGCCACCGTGATTTGAAATATGGATAGATGAAATAGGTGTTTTTTGAGTTAATTTTTGCCACACATTCAAGCGTTGCAAAATCAAACGACTGCCATGTGATAATGCCAATGGTCGAGGATCATCAACTTTTTCAGGTAATCCTCTCGCTTCCAGGAGTAACGTTGCGACACCACTATCCCGTAGCACTAGTGCCAATGCCATGCCAACCGGGCCACCGCCTATAATGACAATATCATAATTAACAGTCGTCATGACACTTCTTTTGGTAAACTTGCATGAATTAAAAACTTAAGTTTTTGAGTCGATTTAGGTGCTTCTGACAAAATTATTCAATGAAATTTTGCAGCATTTTTGATTTTTCTTTAAAGTAATAGTGAGGATAGCATAGCTCCTACAGTGAGGGAATGTGTCGACTATTTAATGGTTGGGGCCTTGTTAAGAATGTAAGTGATGGATTGCGATTTCTATATCTTTGATATTGATATAATATTTTCTTTTAAAGAAGTATTTTTTTATGAAAATCACAAAATATTTGGGTAATATCTATAACACTAAAAGTTAAAAAAATTGTTGTTTATTGAACAACTGGAACAGAAACTAATTAAGAATTATTTTAAGGAGTACTTGCATGGTATGGTTGCGGAGCACTAAATTAATATGGATATTGTCGATTACTTTGTTTTTTTTTACGACAAACACATGGTCAACCAATAATAGTGCTGAATTGAATGCCGCAGCAGAAATGGGTAATTTTCCTTTAGTGCGACAAATCCTCGAGACAGCAGATTTTGAGCAGGATGAATTGAATGTTGCATTATTTACGGCCGTACAGAAAGGCAATCCCGAGATTGTGCGACGTATACTGGATGCAGGTGCAGACGTTCATTATCGTGCGCCAAATGACTATACCAGTTTGATTCAAGCAGCACATGATGGTCGTCATTTCATTGTTGAGATATTACTGGCTGCCAATGCAGATGTTAATGCTATTGCAGCGGCGGCGGATAATAATACGGCTTTAACGCTTGCTGCCGAAAAAAACAGAAGAGAAGTTGTGGCGCAATTGCTTGCCGCAAATGCGGATATTGAAGCGACAATAAGTAATGGGATGACCGCATTAATGTTGGCGGCGCAGGAAGGACACCACTTTGTTATTCAGGCGCTGACAAATGCGCAAGCGAATGTTAACTATGCATTGGAGAATGGTGCAACTGCATTAATGTTTGCGATACAGCATGGTCATTATAATTCGGTTTATGCATTAATAATTGCCAAAGCAGATTTGAATGTGAAAGCTGCTAATGGTATGACGCCTTTGAAATTAGCAGGTTTATATCGTTACTCTGAAATTATAAAATTGCTAAAAGATGCAGGCGCCAAATAAAATAATAGGTTTAAGGAAGTACTGAGTAATTCATCATTCTTACGTAAACAGAAGTCTGGTACTCCTTCAACTTAATCTTTGCAGTACCTTAATGGGAAATCAGTTGGTTTTTAGATAATTAATATTAGGCAATAAGAAGGGACTATAAATATATAGCACTCTTTACAATGTCTCAGGAATAAAGGAAATATACGATGAAAATTTTTGCTGTTTTATTGCTTACTGCGCCGTTTTTAGTGTTGACTGGTTGCGGGGAGGAAACATCGAGTGATAAATCAGATGTAAGCGCTGAAGAGTCATTTGTTGGTGAACTAACCGCTTTGGGTGAACTGCCCTCTCTTTTAGGAGAAGGACTGACACCTGAAGAAAGAGCGGAATTAGTAGAACAAATTTTACCGGCTGGTGTTGAAGATGCGCCTGAAGCCGAAGAAAAATTTAAAGAATTTTTTGAGCTGGCCAGATCTGGAGACCCGGTGGCACAAACCGGCCTTGGTGTGATGTATTACACTGGTGAAGCCGTTTCCAAGAATGCGGCCGGTGTGGTTCTAGATAATGATCCTGCGATGGCGGCTGGCTGGTTTTATCGTGCGGCAGAACAAGGATACGCTGATGCTCAATTTAACCTGGGTTTGCTATATGCTAATGGCGATGGTGTCGCACAAGATATGGAAGAAGCTGCGGAGTTATTCATGTTAGCTGCTGAGCAGGGGCATGTCGACGCGGAAAATAATTTGGGTGCTATGTATTACACTGGTGAAGGTGTGGCCAGAGATGAGCAAAAAGCTATTGAATGGTTTGAAAAAGCAGCTGCACAAGGGAATGAGGAGGCTCAAGCAAACCTTGATGCAATTAGAGCTGCACAATAAATTGTAGAAGGATTCTAAAACTCCAGAGTTCGTCCAAATTGCAAGGCGCGGAAATAATTTTGTAGTACGACACATGTGCTTGATATGTAAGCCAGAAATTTTTCCAGTAATGTAACATTGGGATGAGATCTGGATTGTTAGAGGGTCCCGTTAAGAAGCACAAAAAACAGCACACTGAAGTGTGCTGTTTTTTGTTCAATTAATTAAAGCTTCATTTTGGATCTTCGTTACTATCCGCAGTTCCATCTTTTTGTTCAGTGCTTTTGGTTTTGTTTGAATCACTGTTATCCGAGTTTTTATCAGTGTCCTTTGTATCTTGACGATTATCAGATTTTGCATCATCTTGCTGATCTTGATCGTCATCATCGTAATCGTAGTCATCATCGTCTTCTTCTTCTTCTTCTCTTTCCCGTGCTTCTTCTTCCTCTTTATTTTTCTGACTAAACATAAAATAAATGGCACCGACAGTGACAACAATAACCGGAAGGACAACATAAGTGAGTATTGCTGATAAAACGGTTATATCCTGATCTTGTGGTGGCGGACTGGCGACAATCATGTAGGCATGGGTCAGTCCAACAGCAATAACCGGAAGTATTGCAGCAATATAACGGTTAGTAATCAGGGGGCGAACCGTTAACATGTTCAAAATAGCCGAGGCATAATACGAGACAAAATAAACAAATACGTAGAAAAAAATGGCACCCATGGGTATTCCTTGTTTGGTTTATTAATTATAAAAATATTTTAAAAAAAGTTGAAAACTATAGA
>JAHZIU010000191.1 GCA_022601315.1 Betaproteobacteria bacterium | reverse complement strand
CCTATGTAGAAGGGAATGGTATTGAAGGCGTAGAACTGACTTCACGTGCATTTGCTTCAGGTATTTCATGGTTTCCCTATGTTTTATCAATAACGGTATTTCTCTTTGCTTACTCAACAATGATTTCTTGGTCTTACTATGGACTCAAGTGCGCAACATATCTGTTTGGAGAATATGATGTAGTAGAAAATACTTATAAATTATTATTTTGTGTTTTCATTGTTATTGGCGCTTCTACACAATTATCTAACATTATATTATTTACAGACTCTATGATTTTCGCTATGGCAATCCCCAATATCATTGGGCTATATATGCTGGCACCGGAAGTCAAAAATGATTTGAAACTTTATTTAAAGAACCTGAAAGAATCAACTGTTTATTCCAAGCTTAATAGATAGTGAAAACCTTCTTTCATGTTAGCTTCTAAGCGATATGGTTTGGTTCAGCAGGGCTGATGTAATAAGTATCAAAAACTTGATACACAAATAAGGAAGCCAAGTCCTTTCACAATACAATAAAACTTGGTTACCTTTTTTCTATTGTCACCACACTTCATGTATTTTTAAAGGTCTTGCAAACAACTTTTCAATGGAAGTCGGTCAGTCACCATCAATTTTGATGACCAAATATACTGTTACCAAGTAAAAGTTCTTTTTATCATTCATCTCAAGGTTTGTTGATTGTATAAAACAGTTAGACATTGCCATTTTTTAAGAATATGAAAATTATTGTGAATCAAGTTGAAGAAGCATTAAATTGACTATAAACTCGAAAAACATTCGTATATTAGTGAATAGCATGAGGGAAGTAGATTGATTAACACATAAAAATAGAAAAGGAATATAAAATGAATGAAGAAATTCCACCATTAGATCCGCACCCAATGAGCGAATATGTCGCGTGGGCTGGCGGTCGCAACCGTGAACCGATTCTGGGTGTGTTGAAAGACAAACTACCAAAAGACTCTGAACGGATACTCGAAATGGCTAGTGGCAGTGGTATGCATATAAATTATTTTGCGCCGCATTTTGAACACTTGCATTTTCATCCGAGCGATAAGGATGTTGAGGTTTTTGACAACATTAAGAAATTATCGAGCGATCTGGGTAATAATAATATTGCCGATCCAGTGCATCTTGATTTAACCAATCCACAAACATGGTTTAATCCGGGACCTGAAAAATCATTTGCGGTAATTTTCTGTATTAATATTTTTCAGGTGGCGCCAATTTCCATTGCCGATGGCATGATGAAATGTGCCGCACATTTACTGAAAGATGATGGCTTTTTATTGATTTATGGGCCTTTCCAGATTGAAGGCCAATTTTCTACTGATTCCAACAAGGTATTCCATGAAACCTTAAGTTCTGTCGGCGTAGCGGAATGGGGTCTGAAGGATGTTGCGGACTTGAAAAAAGCAGCTGCTAATCATGGATTAGCACTAAAAGAATGTATTGATATGCCAAGCAATAATTTTTCGTTGATATTCGGAAAAATTTAAAGATGCAGCAAGCTACACAGACAGGTTCAGCGATTGTGGTTGGTGTCGGCCCTGAGCGCGGTTTGGGTGCCGCACTAGCCATGTGTTTTGCCAAACAAGGCTTGCATGTTTTTATTGTGGGTCGTAGTACAGAAAAATTACAGCATATCGAGCAGCTTATTCAAAGTTCGGATGGACGTGCTACACCTATAGTGGCGGACATAACGGTTGAACAGGATGTTAATCAACTGTTTCATGTCATTCGAGCACGCAGCGATATCATTCAGGTTGCGGCGTACAATGTGGACAGCAATATTCCAGCACCATTTCTCGAAACTAGTGTGGAAACACTTACCACTTTGTGGCGGCAGAATTGCTTGGGAGCGTTTTTGTTTGCTCAAGAATTAATTGCGATTATGCAGGCGCAGCAACAAGGTACAGTTTTTTTTACTGGCGCAACTGGATCGTTAAGAGCCAAACCGCCGTTTACAGCATTTGCGATGACAAAGACAGGGTTGCGGGCATTGGCGCAGGGATTAGCACGTGAATTCTCACCACAAGGTATCCATGTGGTACATACGGTGATAGATGGTGCCATTGATGGTGACCGCTCACACAATCAATTTTCAGACATTGTTAACGCTAAGGGGCAGGATGGCTTGTTGCACTTGGAAGCGATTGCACAAACTTATTGGGCCATTCATCAGCAACCACGAAGTGCGTGGACGCATGAGCTGGATTTACGGCCATTTAAAGAGCCGTTCTAAGATATTAGGAATAACTTATGGAAACAACAATCGATTGGGATTTACACGGCAGTTATTTTGAAGCCTGTAATTGTGAAACTGCTTGTCCTTGTGTTTGGTTACAACCGCCATCTGAGGGCAACTGTAAGCTATTAGTTGCGTGGCATATTGAATCTGGTCATTTGAAAGATGAAAAGCTTGACGATCTGAATGTTGCATTAGCTTGCTTCTCACCAGGCCATATGAAAGATGGAAATTGGCAAGCAGCTTTATATGTGGATGAACGTGCCAGTGACAAACAGTTTGATGCGATTACACAAATCTTTGCCGGGAAACTAGGTGGACACCCGGCAATTCTAATGAGTTTTGTGACCGAAGTTTGGGGTATCAAAAAAGTTAAGATTGATTATCAGAAAGAGGGCAATAAACGTCGGTTATTTATCCCTGATATTGCGCAAGCAGAAGTGGAAAGTATTCAGGGCATTAAAGGTGGTGATACGACGATTGATAACCCGCCATTATGTGTAGTAGCCAGTCATCCAACAGTCGTGGCAAAATCAATTAATTATGAATATCAGGATTATGCCAATGCCTGGAAGTTTACTGAACGTAATAGCTATTATTCATTATTTAATTATCGTCCTTGAGGTAACTTTGGGGCAGCCAAAATTAACATATTTGCACGTATTTCCTGAGAACAAAGACTTTTCCTTTCATTGCTAATGTCCAAGAATCAAACAACGATCTGGATATTACTGCTGTCCATTATTGCATTGGCTTGGGGTTATCTGTTCTATCAAAATTGGCAAATGACAACGTTGCCAATGTCGGAAATGTGGATGCCACCTTCTGATAGTGCTGCTTGGAACTGGTTGGATTTTACATTAGTATATATCATGTGGGCAGTAATGATGGCGGCCATGATGTTGCCATCAGCCATACCGATGATTCAAGTTTATGCAAGAATCTGCCAGCAACGCTATCAAACCATTCATCCTCACATTCTTCTGTTTTCAATAGCCTATCTGATTGTATGGTTTGGATTTAGTATTGTATTGACGGTTTTGCAATGGCAAATGCATGGTTTGCGTTTTTTGTCACCGATGATGGACAATCAAAGTGAAGTAATGGCCGCAGTGATATTTCTAATGGCTGGTATTTATCAATTTACACCGTTAAAAAATACGTTCCTGCAAAATTGCCGTTCACCTATGGGGTTTTTGTTAACTGCATGGCATGATGGGCCAAACGGCGCATTTAAAATGGGCTTGCAACATGGTGGCATGTGTTTAGGCTGTTGCTGGGCGCAAATGATGATTATGTTTGCTGTTGGTGTAATGAACTTGATGGGTATGGTGCTAATCACCTTGCTGGTTTTAATTGAAAAAACAGCACCGATGAGCGTTCATTACTTTTCCAGAACAATGGGTATTTTGTTTATCGGCTGGGGCATTTGGTTGTTACAGATTAGCTGAAATTTTCATAGTTTTGATCATTTGTAATAATTATTGTGTATGGTGGCCTATTAATCCTTAAATGCTTTTATAGTTCCTGATTATGAACACCTTAAATCGGTTATCACAGCCTGAAATAGAGACGCCGCAAACAAATGCGTTATTGGGCATTCCTGAGTATCAAGACAGGCAGGCGCTGAACATTGAGCTGAACGCGGATGTTTTTGAAATGCTTACCGCCCCGGCCCAGGTTTCACACTTGGTATTGCTGTCAGATCGTCAATATGTCGATCAGGAACGCCAATTGATTACAAAATTATGTGATCTTTATGGCGTTACACCGCCACATAATCATACCAATATCTTTAGTGTTGATTTGGGTGTGTTTAATCTCAGATGGGAACGACACACAGAGTATTCCATCTACATGGTTTATCGGAACGGACCATTCGATGTACCTTTCGCACAAACCGTGATTAGTCTTGTTCCTGATGAATGGTTAGCCAGTTTACCGGGTGAGTTATTATCGGCGACACATATTACACTGGATGACAGGTCAAACGCCAAGCGTAGCTTAACCGAACTAGCCAGTTTGTTTATTACCGACACCATTATAGGTTCAAAGGTTGCAGCCGGTAGCGCCAGTGTGTGGAGCGACAACCAAATCCATGCTGATGGTTTTGGACGTATTTTGATTCATGACGAAACGCTGCGTAACCGCCAGGCCGGACGTTTGGTGCAGCGGTTGTTGGAAATTGAAACATATCGTTTATTAGCCATGCTGCCGGTGCCAATGATACGTCAGATGATTCCTCAACTTGCCCATTTTGATCAGCGTTTAGCGGCACTCACTGCCAGTAATGAGAATCAGATTAGCATTGAGGATGAACAGCAATTATTAGAAGGCCTGACCAAACTGGCTTCGGAAATAGAACAGATCTCTGCACAAACCAGTCACCGATTAAATTCATCCCGGGTATATTACGACATTGTAAAACAGCGTATCGCTGAGCTGCGTGAGGAACGTATCGAAGGTCTGCAAATGTTGCAGGAATTTATTGAGCAACATTTGTCATCGGCCATGGGCACTTGTGAACTGGTTCATTCCAAGTTGGAAACGCTTTCTTTACGTGTTGCCCGCGCATCTGCACTATTACGCACGCGCGTCGATGTTTCAATGGAGGCGCAAATCCGTGATTTATTAAAGTCAATGGATAGACGCGCGCATATGCAACTGCGTTTGCAAGAGACTGTTGAGGGATTGTCAGTCGTGGTACTGAGTTATTACCTGTTAGGTATTGTGGGCTATGGACTCAAAGCGGGCAAAGCGGCCGGGATGGATGTTAATGTGGATCTGATAACTGGCTTGGCAATACCAGTTGTTGTACTCGGTGTATTTTTTGTCGTACGGGGCTTGCGCCGTTTGGTCGGCAAAACACAACAACACAAGTAATTCAACATTCCGTAATACTGACTGCCAAGCCGCCCAATGATGTCTCTTTATATTTAACGGACATTTCCAATCCGGTTTGTTTCATAGCGGCAATACAATTATCCAGCGACATAAAATGTTGCCCATCACCGCGAATCGCTAATGACGCAGCGGTGTAAGCTTTAATCGCACCAAAACCGTTGCGTTCAATACAGGGGACTTGTACCAGACTGCCGACTGGGTCACAGGTCATACCTAGGTGATGTTCCAAAGCAATTTCTGCCGCATTTTCTATTTGTTCGGTTGAGCCGCCTTGAATGGCACATAATCCTGCTGCTGCCATTGCTGAGGCGGAACCCACTTCTCCCTGACAACCCACTTCTGCGCCGGAAATAGAGCTGTTATGTTTAATCAAACCGCCAATCGCGCCAGCAACCAGTAAAAAATCACGTACTTGTTCTAGTGTGGCATTTTCATGTTTAATCGCATAAAAAATGACTGCCGGTATGACACCGGCAGCACCATTTGTCGGTGCTGTGACCACCATATGGCCGGCGGCATTTTCTTCATTAACAGCCATGGCATAAGCACACAGCCAATCATTGAGATTTGCTTTTTGTGGGTTTGCCTGGAGTTGTTGATAAAGCGTTTTGGCACGCCGTTTGATATTGAGACCACCCGGTAAGTGACCTTCCGCAACCAAGCCATTTTCAATGCAGGCATGCATAGCGTGCCAAGTTGCATCCAATCCATCATTCAGTTCTGTCTCACTGATACGTTCCAGTTCATTACTGCGTTTCATTGCCGCAATTGACAGACCGCTATCAGCCGACATTTTCATCATCTGATCAGCACAGTCAAACGGGTATCCGCAAGAATTTGATGCATCCATTTGTAATGGTGCAACCAATTGGCCGATTTCTGATAAAGTTGTTATAAAGCCACCGCCAATAGAAAAATAAGTTTCAGTTAATAACAAATTGCCTGTTTGATTAATTTGTGTCAAATCCGGCCTGATTTGAGTTTGAAGCGGTAATTGTTTATTGCAGTTGGTCGAGTCGGGTAACTCAAGTAACTCGAGAATAATGCCATTGGGATGTTCAGGTAATGGTTCACCGCGATCAAAAATAATATCGTTAGTTGGATAAAAGCGTATTGATATTGAATCGTTTAGTTCGACAGTGTCACGTTGCCAGAGATCGCTGACTAATGTGTTAACATTCTGATTAGCAAGTTCTTCGGGAGT
>JAHZIU010000190.1 GCA_022601315.1 Betaproteobacteria bacterium | reverse complement strand
TACGCCAAGAAAGCCCCCATGAAAAGACATACCGCCTTCCCAAATTGCAAAAATCAGAAGTGGATTCTCAACATAGTAGCCGAATTGATAAAATAGCACATGCCCCAGCCGACCACCCAGCACAACACCCAACATGCCATAAAACAGCGCATCATCCAGCATATCATTGGTGAATATAGATTTCGGATTACGCCTAATGCGATAACGTCCCAGCAGAATGAACAACACAAAACCAATGAGATACATCAATCCATACCAATGAATTGACAATGGACCCAGCGACAACGCGACAGGATCAATCTGAGGATGAACAAGCATGGGTTCCAGCCTTATTTACGGTAAAATACACATTATAGCAAGCACGTTTGTGATAACAGAACGTCTCTCATTATTATACTTACATTATTTCAGGAGCAAGCATGCCAGACAATAAACGCAGCCAAGCCATTACTCAAGGTGCCCAACGTGCACCAAACCGCGCCATGTTACGCGCAGTTGGTTTTAACGATGGTGATTTTAACAAGCCTATTGTCGGTGTTGCGAATGGTTATTCCACAATTACGCCCTGTAATAAAGGATTAAACGAACTTTCATTAAATGCCGAACATGCATTGAAACAGGCTGGCGCAATGCCACAAATGTTTGGCACGATTACCGTTTCCGATGGCATTTCAATGGGTACCGAAGGCATGAAGTATTCACTGGTATCGCGAGAAGTAATTGCGGATTCCATTGAAACCTGTGTACAAGCAGAAAGTATGGATGGCGTCATTGCTATTGGTGGCTGCGACAAAAATATGCCGGGGGCAATGATAGCCATTGCACGCATGAATGTTCCGGCAATATTCGTTTATGGTGGCACCATTAAGCCAGGGCATTACAAAGGTCAGGATCTAACAATTGTCAGTGCGTTTGAAGCCGTCGGCCAACACAGCGCAAAAAAAATAGACGATGATGAATTACTCCAGGTAGAGCGACACGCTTGCCCTGGTGCAGGTTCCTGTGGCGGCATGTTTACGGCTAACACCATGTCGTCTGCCTTTGAAGCCATGGGTATGAGCTTACCCTACTCCTCCACTATGTCTGCGGAAGATGAAGAAAAGCTGGTCAGTGCAGGCCAGTCTGCAGAAGCATTAGTCTACGCCATAAAAAAACAAATTCTACCGCGCGACATCATTACTCGTAAGTCTGTGGAAAATGCCATAGCTGTGATCATGGCAGTCGGTGGCTCAACCAATGCGGTGTTACATTTGTTAGCCATAACGCATGCAGCAGAAGTAGATTTGACTATTGATGATTTTGAAGAAATACGTGGCAAAGTTCCAGTATTATGTGATTTAAAACCATCTGGACGCTATGTAACAGCCGACTTGCATCGGGCTGGCGGTATTCCGCAAGTCATGAAAATGTTGCTGAATCACGGACTACTACACGCAGATTGCTTGACAATCAGCGGTCAAACTATTGCAGAAACCTTGCAAGATATTCCTGATACACCGCGCAAAGATCAAAATGTTATTCGTCAATGGGATAACCCAATGTATGCACAAGGACATCTGGCCATACTCAAAGGAAATCTATCGACGGAAGGTTGTGTCGCAAAAATATCCGGTATCAAGAACCCTAAGATCACCGGCCCGGCGCGCGTTTTTGAGTCAGAAGAAACCTGTATGGCCGCCATACTTGCGCATAAGATTCAAGCTGGTGATGTTGTCGTGATTCGATATGAGGGCCCCAAAGGTGGACCTGGTATGCGCGAAATGCTCTCCCCCACCTCAGCATTGATTGGCGAAGGATTGGGCGATTCAGTAGGCCTCATTACTGACGGACGATTCTCAGGCGGCACCTACGGTATGGTAGTAGGTCATGTTGCGCCTGAAGCTTATGTCGGCGGAACCATTGCGTTAGTACATGAAGGCGATTCTATCACCATCGACGCAGAACAGCGTTTATTACAACTTAATGTATCCGATGAGATCCTGGCACAACGCCAAGCAGCTTGGCGAGCACCTAATTCACAGTATACACGAGGCATCTTGGCAAAATACGCAAAGCTTGTTTCAACAGCCAGTGTCGGTGCAATAACTGATTAATCAAATGATTAAATGACTGTCGATAAAAAGTCAAATACGCAACACATTAACATTTCTCATAGTATTTTGTTTTGCACCATCAATGGAACTTATTGATTTATCATCGAGTCTTAACAAACTTGTGTGCCCAGATACATCGACTGAATCAGCTAGTGCCTGGGTTTACTAAGCATGTATTTGTTTGCCCAAGATTTCTAACTTGCAGGAGTTGCTGCATGTCTGTAAAGTTCAGGGTAAAATGAAAGCTCCATTATAAACTTTAATAAGGAAAGAACATATGAAAGCAGTTTTAATTGGAATGGTTGCAGCATCAGCATTGGTATTAGCAGGTAATGCGCAAGCAGATGCAGAACTTGCCACAAGCAGCGGTTGCTTAAACTGTCATCAAGTTGAAGTAAAAACTGTTGGCCCAGCATTAAAAACCATTGCAGAAAAATACGCAGGTCAAGATGATGCTTCTGATTATCTGGCTGGCCAAATTAAGAATGGTAGCAATGGTGTTTGGGGTCCTATCCCAATGCCACCAAATGCTGCAGTTAGTGATGACAACGCTAAAGTCTTAGCTGACTTTATCCTGTCTCTCAACTAAAATAATTCCAGTTTAGAAAAGCCGACGTTTTATAGCGTCGGCTTTTTATTTGGATTATTTTCTAATCTATCAATTAGCAGAATTATGAAAACACGTATCAAGTGGAACGGTAACGTCAGTTTCCAGGCTGATTCTGGCAGCGGACATCAGGTTTTAATGGATGGCGCACCTGAAGCAGGTGGACAAAACCTTGGGCCACGCCCTATGGAAATGCTGTTGATGGGTCTAGGCGGCTGTACGACATTTGACGTGATATTGATTCTAAAAAAAAGTCGACAGGACGTCACTGACTGTGTTGTAGAAATTAAAGCCGAACGAGCAACAGTCGACCCTAAGGTTTTTACGCATATTCACCTACATTTTATAATTAGTGGCAAAAACCTGAAGCAAAAACAAATAGAACGTGCTCTAAATTTATCCGCAGAAAAATATTGTTCAGCGTCTATTATGCTCAAAAATACAGTAAAAATTACCCACGACTATGAAATTGTAGATTTGTCTCCGGAATCTTAGAAAAAACGAATCCGCAGCGCGAACGCAAGATCATTAAAAATTAGAAAGAGCAGTAACAATATGAATATAAATTGTTTAGATATTATTATTCACTTTTTAAATACGTCTTTCCTAGAACAAAATCAATTGTCATTGGTATTTAGCACTTCTATACAGAGGATAGGGACAGATGCTTAAATTCTTTGGTTACAAAAAATGTAGTACCTGCCGTAAGGCAGAAAAATGCTTACAGCATGCCAACATTGCATACGAATTTGTGGATATTACTGAGGATCCGCCTACGGCAAAAGAACTAACCACTATTGCTGAACTCGCCGACACGCCACTAAAAAAACTTTTTAATACCAGTGGAATACAATATCGTGAATTAAAAATAAAAGATCGACTGTCAACCATATCCGATCAGGAAATATTGGCCTTGTTGGCAAGTAATGGTCGCTTGATTAAGCGCCCACTGATGACCAATGGAAATAAAGCTGCAGTGGGCTTCAAAGAAGAATTGTTCGATCACAGAGAATGGATATAAGTTGGTAAATTCAAAAAAATTGCATGTACTGATTTTCTACGTACATCTAAGCCCAAAATAGCATAAAGATGTACTATTGCCGCTTTATGGCTATTTAGTATTCGATATTACCAGTGCTTCTTCAACTTGTTATTTACAGATATCAAATTGAACAAGCACTGCATTAATCCAAGAAACAAGGAAATTTTATGAAGAAACAGTTTATTACGTTATTATTATTGCTTCTTTGCATGAGTACTATTCATGCTTCGGATAGCGATATTCTAGAAAAAGTGGAACACAGCGCACGTTCCTGGCTTGAACTGGTAGACAATGAAGAATACGTGGAAAGTTGGCATCAATTATCTGTAGAATTACGCGAAAAGATGTCTGAATCCGATTGGATTAAATCTATTACAACCACTCGCGCACCACTCGGTTCCGCAGATAACAGATATATTGCTACTGCAGGGCAAACAAACTCTTTGTCTGGATTACCGGATGGGGAATATATCATTCTTCAGTTCTACACAATGTTTGCTAATAAAGGATTGGGCATGGAAACCATTGCATTGGCAAAGCAACAAAATGGTGCTTGGCTTGTCGCTGAATATACTGTTAAATGAACCTAATCGGCTTGCATAACATGATGATGTTTTGCACGGTCGATGTTACGAAACCCTAAGCGTTGATAAAGTTGATAGGCACGATGATTAGCGTGCAGCACTCTTAACCGCAGCGGCAATTTTTGCAAGCGTGCTTTTGCGAGTAACTGATTAATGACCTTGGCGCCTATACCTCTATTTTGGTACTGAGCTGTGATTTGAATTTCAGCCAGCCAAAGATGATTGTCATGTTCCTCTAAAATAAACATTCCAACACGCTCTTTTGCCACCATAATCAAGCTGATATTCTGAGACTGCCAAGCATTTTGGAATAATGCCAATTCTTCTTCGGCATCCCAATAGCCGAACTCTAGCATGATCAAATCTTGATAGACTTCCTGGCTAAGTGCATAAAGCCAGTCATAATCAGAATGACAAGCGGGTCGTATGTGGATAGCCATGGGCGGAGGTTGTACTATATTTTCTAATAACGACAGTTTTCATCAACACTATTTCTATCCATCCTTGCATCATTTACTTCGCGAATTTGTATGCTTTTATTCTGTCTAAATTTATGTCGATTAGCATTGCGTCATAATAATTCAGTGCATACTTGTTTTGCACCAAGGTACAATAACTGCAATGATTATTAATTGAGTTGAGAAAAAAGGAATAATCTTATCATGACAGTACCACACGACCAGACGCTGCCTGCTGGAACCCGTATCGGCGTATACGAAATCAAAAACGTCTTAAATGTCAATTTATTTGATATTACGTACCGTGCCTGGAATCATCACTTTAAGGACTGGATTATTATCCGGGAGTACTTCCCATCAGATTTATCGATG
>JAHZIU010000189.1 GCA_022601315.1 Betaproteobacteria bacterium | reverse complement strand
TTTGTTCAGAATTAGCCGGTGTTTCCTTAAGTCGCAGCCAGCATAAATGATATCATCCCGGCTGTTAGCAGTTTGTAGGAACCCGGAAAATTTTTGAGAACTGGAAATGCATCAATGATTCGAATACTTAAACCGATTGTCTCTTTTTTAATGTTTTTCATCGTACTGTTTTTTATTGGGACTATTTTAACGATTGCAACTGAGCTACCTGATTGGGTTAGTGTTGCTTTGGCGCTTTTCGGTGCTGTTCTGGTTGCATGGTATACCTGGAGATTGGTTTCTGGAGAAAAAATGAGTACAGGTATTTCAGTGTTATGTGGCGCACTAATGCTCGGTGGGCTAGGCTTTATTATTGGTTTTTTAGGCCCGATGATTTTGGCGAAAGATACCAGTCAGGGGCCGTTAGTGGGGATATTTATCACAGGTCCTCTAGGGGTGTTTCTGGGGGCCATCGGTGGCTATTTTCTTGCTACTAAACAAAATGCAAACGTAGGTAGCTAAAATAGCCATAGTTGAATCAGGGTTTGTTTTGCAGAGAATATAATTTCTAAATAACGATATCTTATGGCAAATATGGAGCGTTAGTGTGTGAATCAACTGCATGAAAAATATATAACCCATTTGGATATGCCCAACAAGGAATTTAGGCTAATTTACTCAAGCTATTCAGCTTACGTTCAGGTATAAATTGCTTTAATAGAATGGTCTAGTGACTGAACAGAATGTAACGCTGTGGAATGCTGGGCAACCCGGCACTCGTACAATTGTTTGTAAACTGATTGATTCCTGGTTTTGGAACAATTTTAACTTTCATATCGGACACCATGTTTATCTGGCTGTGCTTTGGTACGAACTTCAAGCAGCTTATGCGCCGAGGCTGTCCGAGATTGAAAGCTAAATGAAGCTATTTCCAAAAATTATCTAGTTGTCTTTTTTGACGCTAAGGGTAATGGGACGGGAAGGTTTAAGACGGAACGAAGTCCACATGACTATGCAAATAGCTGAGACTATTTTGATTCTATTGCTGCATTTCTAAAATAGCCAACCATTTTTTTCATGAAAACGAATATGACCAATAATAATTTAAAGTTCTTAGTTGTTGATAATTTTTCAAATATGCGAGAAATCATTACAAACCTATTAAAAGAGATTGGATTTCTTAATGTTGATGAGGCAGAAGATGGGATGATTGCGTTGCGCAAATTACAAGAAAACCGTTTTGATTTTATAGTTTCCAATTGGAACATGACCAATATGGATGGGTTGGCAATGCTTCAAGCTATACGTGCAACGAAGACGCTAAAGCAGATACCTGTTCTGATGGTGACATCTGAAGTAAAGAAAAAAAATATTCTGGCTGCTGCACAGGCAGGTGCTAATGGTTATATAGTCAGACCTTTTTCCGCTGTGACACTTAACGAAAAATTGCATCGGATTTTTAAAAATATGGAAAATAGCGCATTAAGCTAATGCGCCGACAACTTGATAGTTGAGTATGACATAGATGTACAAGATGAGATGAAGGTATACGGATTGGCGCTGGAAAAATTAGTTTGCAATAGTTTTGCCGTGCCCTCTGGTTAAATAGTCTTCCGATTGCATTTCCATCAACCGAGACACCGTACGATCAAACTCAAAACTACCATCACCTGCTGTATAGAGTGATTGGGGTGGTACGGCTGCAGAACATAAGAACTTAACACAGTGTTCATAAAGTGCATCAATAAATGTTACAAAACGAATAGCTTCATCACTATTTTCTTCAGTGAGTTGTGGGATCGCCACCATGATGACAGTATGATAAGTTCTCGCAATGGCGAGATAATCTGCGGAACCCAATGGGTTGGCGCAGAGCCGTTTAAATGAAAAAACAGCAACACCTCGTGCTGCTTTGGGTACAAAAAGAAGGCGTCCTTGTACATTTAGTTCCTCAGTGGGTACCTTGGCTCGGTCTTCAACACGGCGATCAGTCAGACGAAAGAATGTCTCCGATAGTTTGGTGGTTGTTTCTTCATTTACCGGATAAAAATAAGTTCTAGCGCCTTTTAACCGGTCATAGCGATAATCGGTTGGTCCATCGAGCGGTACAATTTTTAGTACTTCGTTTATTCTTTCAATAAAGGGAATTAAACGTTGGCGATTTAGACCATTTTTATAAAGTTCGTCTGGTACTCGATTTGATGTTGCTACGACGATGACACCATAATTAAATAAATTCTCGAATAAACGCGACACGACCATCGCATCGGCAATATCGGTAATTTGTAATTCATCAAAGCATAGTAGCGTCGCTTCATTGGCAATCTGTCGCGCAACAGCCGGAATTGGGTCGTCGTCGTTGGTTCGACTGCCACGCTGAGTACGTTCTTTAGCAGAAAGACTATGCCAATTTTCCAGACGTGCATGAATAT
Organism: Betaproteobacteria bacterium; assembly: GCA_022601315.1. Classification (GTDB taxonomy): domain Bacteria; phylum Pseudomonadota; class Gammaproteobacteria; order Burkholderiales; family Nitrosomonadaceae; genus Nitrosomonas. Next base: position 465 of record JAHZIU010000189.1, on the reverse strand, counting down.
CAAGCATAAATTCATGAAAATGAACCCGGCGTTTTGATTTCAATTGCGCCACTGAATAAAACAGATCCATTAACATGGACTTGCCGCGTCCTACGCCGCCGTGTAGGTATATCCCTTTAGGGGCATTTTTACTGTTGCCGGATTGTTTAAAGAAGTGGGAAAGCCATCTAGTATTTATCGGGAATGGATGACTGTTTATTTTTATTTCTGGATAGTTGGTCAATTCACGATGTAATCGCTCCAATTCAGCGACGGCCCTGGCCTGATCAGGGTCAGGCTTTAATTCACCTTCCTGCATGAGCATTTGATATTCAGATTCAGGACTTTTATTTTCAATGGTCATATACGAAACACTGTTGTTTTAGTTGGTTCTTATCCATAACGTATTTTCATAAGCTTATTTTAATAAAAGTTTTTAATTGCTGCTGCAACGTGTTTTGCCGGTATGCCATTATGTCTTGTTGT
>JAHZIU010000188.1 GCA_022601315.1 Betaproteobacteria bacterium | reverse complement strand
GCCAAACAAGCACCATATACTAATTGACTATTGGAAAAAATCGCCCCGGATCTTTTTGCGATATCGTTAACCACACGCTCAGGAATAAAATATCCAAATGCGTCCTGAAGCTGTTGGCGTTCCCTTTTCGCATCAAGATATTTCAATAATACTGCACCAAATAGAGCAAGTGGCAGTTGCAAGAATATAGGAACAATTAAAGGCAACCAAACACTCACCTCTTTAAATTGATAAAAAACACTGAAAACATAAACGCTTACTAAGATAATGCCAGCAACTATCGAACTTCGATTTGGTAATGCCAGAAAAACCACCGACATTACAAAACCAAAAAGAAAAATAAGTCCCAAGCCGCCTGTAAATGAAATAGGTCTAATGGGTCTGTTTTCCAGTAAATTGGAAAATGCTGTCGCTGCAATCTCAACGCCACTGATAAAAATTCCATCAGGATTTGAAAACACCGTATGATAATCGTCTCTAACTCTGTCTTGCTCAGCTTGTGTTACAGCAGAGAATCCGACAAAAACCACCTTGTTTTTAAAATCAAGTTGCTCCAGATCATGGGCTGTTCTGCCACTATCATCCAACTGCAAGATCTGATAGTACGGTACTGTTTTGACACTACGTGGCGGCCCATAGAAATTTATAAAACGTGTTTCATTACCGGCATATACATTTAACAGTGCTTTGAATACTTGCTTCTTTGTTGCATCCAAATCTGGATCAAGATTCATTTCAGCACGCACGAGTCGTGCAAGCTGAGTATCTTGCAAGAAAATATCACGCAAAGTAAAAATTAAATCTTCAACCTTAATATTATCTTTATGGGTAGATATTTTTTCAGCAATGCTCGGATTAACTTTTTGTATCAAACGTACAAAATCATCATGTAACTGTAATGCATACACTTGTAATGCAGCAACCGGCATAGTCGGCACATCGCCGGCGCCGGTCTTAAAAGTCCAATAACTATTTACTCTTGCTGCTTTGGGTAATGGGAATGGCGCATGCACCATGACGGCTTCTTCAATAATAGGCAGAAGCTTGGAAGTGCCTTCTTGGGTAATTAGGTTATAAGGCTGATCTGCAGAATTATCTGTGAATTCAGATTCTTCAAAAACCAATCGTTCAACTACGACAACATTACCGGCCTTATGCATTGCGTTCGCCAACTTGACGTTATCTTCCGGTTCAATGCCCGGCGTATCAAACAACAGATCAAAAACAATTACACGTGCACCAGCTGCGGTTAATTTATCAATTAAACGTGCATGGAGTTCACGTGGCCATGATCGGGGCGTAATGGGCAGGTCTAATGCAATTGCCGAAGGTCGGTCTATCGCAACCACCATCACATCACTAGGTGCTGTCACTGCACCACGCAAATGAAACAGCCAATATAAGCCAAATTTTTCTTCTAGCGACAAACCGAGTGGCGTCAAATTCACGATAACGCCAAACAGGCCAATAATAACGCCAAGGAGAAGCGGTCTAGCTCGCATATTTCACCATTCTGATTCTTTCCAGCCATGACATTTGTTATGAGTGCTTCTAAAAATTCAGGGCTCGCCCTTATAATCACATAAAAGGCGAGAAGAAATTTTTCCGCAACACAACTGTTGTGGTGAAATTTTGATTTTTAGAGGTATCTTTAAGAATTATACCTTTAACTTGTGAGTGAATAGAACAAGCAAAGTAACTATAGGTAAGTTGTATCTTTTTCCTTCGGTGCCACTGCACTGATTTTCTTAACAATACGACTCTCGGCTTCTATAAACACACGTTTAACCAATGTGTTTTTAGCCTTAATTTCTTGATCAATAGCCGCAATGGTTTGCTCTACCTCCGCCGCTGAAGTACTGTCAACGAAATCAATACTGATATTGACCAGAATAAAGTTGGGCCCCATGTGCAAAGTCAGCACTTCATTCACATGATCGATACCACTATAGCTGGCAGCAATTGCATGAATTTCCTGGTTTACTTCGTTGTTAGCACTTTCGCCAATCAGCAGACTTTTGGTCTCAATGGCCAACCAAATCGCTGTGGAAGCCAAAATCAGGCCGATAATCACTGACGCCAGACCGTCAAACCATAATATTCCGGTTGCTTGAGATAATAAAATGCCAATGAATGCCACTATCAAACCTAATAAAGCCGCCGAGTCTTCAAACAGCACCACAAACACGGATGGATCCTTAGCGCGCTGTACGGCCTTAACATAGCTCCACTTCCCTTTACCTTTTCTAAACTCTTGCAGCGCCATATACCAGGCCACACCCTCAAAAACCAACGCCAAACCCAACACAATATAATTGATCATCGGATTCCTGATCGGCTCGGGAGATATCATGTGGCGAATGCCTTCATAGATGGAGACACCGGCACCCAAAGCAAAAATCAGGATGGCCACCACAAAACTCCAAAAATAAATTTCCTTGCCATATCCAAACGGATAATCTTTGTCCGCCGGTTTACTCGCTCTTTTTATCCCATACAGCAACAAACCCTGGTTTCCGGTATCCACTAACGAATGAATCGCTTCAGATAACATGGCAGAACTGCCGGTAATAACCGAAGCTGTAAATTTGGTAATTGCAATCAGGGTATTACCCACTAATGCAGCATAAATAACTTTTATTGAGCCGGATGCAGACATAATCTCTCTTTGTATATAATTTCAGACTGTAACGTTAAACCTAAAATCCTTAGTTGGACGCTTAATTAATTTAATGGCCTATCTCATGAAACAAAACAAATATTCTGCCAAACATCTCTCACCATAAAGATGACCCACGCTATAGTGCTTATAACACACTGTTCTTTACTTTTTGCTGCGTTGCAATTCATTGTAATAACTTGTTATTACGCCTCACTGCGTCTTGCCAAAAATAAACAACAATGCCCTCTAAGCATCATCCAACTGAGGATTCTAGCAGGCTGTTGAAAAACGAATATTTATTTTCTCTTACGCACTCCTGTGAGAAAACTTTTGGGCTCATTTCTGTTTTTTAGTGCCTGAAGATGCTTGTTTATCTGGGTGATTTCCGTTTTCTGCCTTTTTGTGGCGGATTTCTAGCCTGAATATTACACCAGTTGGTGGAATTTAATCGCCGCCTTGTATTGAATTGAGCGTGCTCGCGACCGGAAACGCAGTTATTCTGAGGCTTAGAGAGTATGTGCGTTCTATTCAATACAGGGCAAGTTAAAAACCAGCAAGTGAGTCGTAAGTACAAACTGTATTTTCTAAAAACTTGCAAAAAACCTACAGGAATAACGATTACAGGCCAAAATCTAACGTACTGGTGCAATAATTCAAGCTAGCACAAAATGTTGCTTTGAGCAGCGTCATTTTATGCACCTGTATTACCCAAAAAAAAGCACCAATGACTGGTGCTTTTTTACATATCTATTTATGCTTTTTGCTTAGCTTGTGCGGCGTCTTGTATAAGCTAATCCAACGAATCCAACGCCTAACAATAATAAACTAACAGGCTCAGGAACTTGGTTAGTACCGCCGCCGCCGCCACTTGAACCAACGTAATGACTCAATCTTCCAATGTTACAAGCATTTGAGTTATTTGCGCCACAGTCACCGCCTGTCAAGAACTGTACCTGGTCATTAGACCATACTAGTTTGGTTAATTCAGCTGTATTTTGGAAAGCAAAGTGATCTGCAGTGGCGCCGGTGCCGCCTGTTCCAAATTTCAACATGAAGAAACCAGGGGTATCTGGATCAACGTCAATATACCATGAGTCTGGTCCGTTTGAAACAAAGTTAAAACCAGTGCTACCACTGTCAATCTTGAAATCTAACGTTAACGAGTTGTCACCTGTTACAGAACGTATCCAAGCAAGTTCTGCTGCATCACCTGAATTGATATTCGCTTCTGCCAGTTTAGTATCAATAACGAAAGCATTAGCCGCAGACATACTCAGTGTCGCCGCAAAAAACAAACCAATTATTATTTTCTCTCTTAATTTTTTCATATCCTGAACACCTCATTAAAATTAAACATTATTCCATGATCTTTATAAAGCAACAAACATGCCATGTGTTTAACTTACTAATTAATATAGTATTTTATTATGTTGCTTGTAAAAACCACTTCAGATGTCAATTATTCTGACAAAGAATTCAATCTGCGGATTGTTCTAATAAAACCATGATTTCCCGTTCGGCATTTTCTCTGATGGAAATCCGGTTCTAATACTTATGCAGGTTCTTGCTAGATTAAAATTCCCCTCTGATACCAACTACAACGGCACGTCCTGGCAACGGTGCAGTGTTTTTTAGAAAAGAAGTGTGGACACGAATATCACTGTCCAACAGGTTTTTTCCCTGCAAAAATAACGTATGGTAAAGCGAAGGACCCCGTTTAAAGCGATGTGCAATCTCAGCATTCATTAAGGTATGTCCCGGTGTTTCTGTTTCCAGTCTCGCCACTCGATTTTGGCGGGATACGCGTGTCACGTTAAAATTCGCCAGCCATGAGTTCCACCTGTAATCCAAATCAACGCCAAAACGTTGCGGTGTTATGCGCGGAATATTACCGTTATTCTTTAAATCAGCATACACAATATCTGTAAAGATCCGCAAATCGAGTACGTCAGGTATTAGTGCAACCGTCGCTTCCGCTTCCACACCATAAAATCTGGCGCGTGTTTGAGAAAAATCTTGCACTAAAAAAGAGCCATTAATATCCAACATTTCCTCATCATTCACCCGATCCGCCAAACCATCACCGTTACTGTCTCGGCTTTGCTGAAATATATAATTGTTAATATGGTTATAAAATAAGTTGACTCTGCCTTGAATAAGTCCACTCGTTTTTTGCAATGACAAATCAAAATTATTCGATGTCTCTTTGTTTAAAGTTGAGTCACCATTATCAAACGTAT
>JAHZIU010000187.1 GCA_022601315.1 Betaproteobacteria bacterium | reverse complement strand
AATGTATGTACCGACTGCTGAATCATTTCCATTCAAGGATTGAAGTTCTTTGATCCAATATGGGTTTTGCAAAAAACGAACATCCATCACAATATCTGCTTCCCGCGGCAACCCCCAGCGGAACCCAAAAGACAGTAATGTAACGGTTAATTTATCCTGATTTTCTTTCTTAAAATGTCCTTCTAATATTCGCCGCAGCTCATGAATTGATAAGCTGGATGTATCAATTATCAAGTCTGCCTTATTTTCCAAACTGTATAATAGATTCCGTTCTTTTTTAATTCCATCACCAACTGAACGGTCTTTCGCCATTGGATGGCGTCGTCTTGTCTCTGTAAAGCGTTTTTGTAAAATACTGTCATCTGCTGTAATAAACAACAGAGTAGCTCCAAATTGGCCAACAACGTCCACAACAGCTTCAGAACTAAACCCCCGCGTTCTTGTATCAATACCAATCGCGATAGGATAATCTGTTCTATGTGAGTCCAGCAATAGCGGTTCAACCAGCGTAAGTGGAAAATTATCAAAAACTTCGTAATTTAAATCCTCAATATTCTTCAACGCTGAAGACATACCGGCCCCAGAGAGTCCTGTGATAACCAACAGTTTTTTATTCTTAATATTCATCAAGTGTTTAACCCGCTTTGGTCACTCCAACTGCATTATGCAAACCTACGTATGCGAATTTCCAAAGATAACTTTTGAGACTTTATGCCATTCGTCATTACTTGCCAGATTATTTCCAGTAAACTATTCTCAGCAATTGCTAATCCTGGCAATGCTTATAAGGTTCATTCTCTTCCGCTTATTTCGTGATTTATTTCTACCGCAAAAGCTGCACATTAGAAGTATTATTATCCACTTAGCCTATAAGTAAGAATCCAATACTTTTCATTCTTCTCCAACGTCTATTTTAGAAAATGGACAGCAGCATCTGGGAAATCAACCATGTATAATTTATTAATCTTATATATTTCATGACAAGCAAATATTATGCCAAGCACCAATAATATTATTATACTGTTGATTAATATAATTATTATCTCATCTCTATATGTTGTATAAGCCTATGACACTTTATTTGTTAAATAAACCGACACAGAGTAAGTAAGACAACGGAATTAACCAAAAAATGTTGTTAATTTAGCTCAAAACACTATTAATATGGAGTTATGCTGAATTTAAAGTACTTAAAAGTGACCGATTACACCGCTAGCAAAGAAATTATTGGTGAATATAGATCGAACAAATACAGATAATGTAGCGCGGCCAAGCCAATGAAGGAAAAGCGAAAGTATTATTAAAATAACCAACTTATATATTGGCACAGCAAGTTGACGTCAATACTTTCATACAAGAAAAATGTCACTCAATTTGGATTCTGGCCAACCTAACAGTCGGCACAGAATCCATAAACCCAGGTCCCATATCCTAGGCAACTTCATTAAGCGGAATACCCAGCGCAGCTGCCACGCCTTTACCATAATCCGGGTCAGCCTTTAGACAGTTACTGATATGTCGTTTCTGTACTTCTACCGACGCACCACCAACTGAACGTGCTGTATTTTCAAATAATAACTGCTGTTTCTCTGGAGTCATTAAACGAAACAAGTTTCCCGGCTGAGAATAGTAATCCTCATCATCACGATGATTCCAATGGTCAGCAGCGCCCTGAGTCATCAAGGGCGGCTCTTTACAATCTGGTTGCTCCTGCCATTCCCCATGACTATTGGGTTCATAACCTTTAGTGCTGCCAAAGTTTCCATCTACCCGCATCGCACCATCACGGTGATAACTGTGCATTGGACAGCGCGGCGCATTCACTGGAATGTGGCTGTGATTCACCCCTAACCGATAGCGTTGCGCATCACCATAGGCAAACAATCGACCTTGTAACATTTTATCCGGCGAAAAGCCAATACCCGGCACAATATTTGCTGGATTAAAAGCAGACTGCTCTACTTCTGCAAAATAATTCTCGGGATTGCGGTTGAGCTCCAGAATGCCGACATCAATCAATGGATAGTCACTATGTGGCCATACTTTAGTCAGATCGAATGGATTAATTGAATAGGTTTCTGCGTCTCTTTCTGGCATCACTTGTATTTTCATTGCCCAACGAGGAAAGTCGCCCATCTCAACACTTTCATATAAATCCCGTTGCGCACTTTCACGATCATTCCCGATTAATTCAGCTGACTCTTCATCCGTTAGGTTTTCAATCCCTTGCATGGATTTAAAATGAAATTTCACCCAAAAACGTTCATTGTTTGCATTGATCAAACTGAAAGTATGACTACCAAAACCATGCATATGACGGTATGTGCGCGGATTACCCCGGTCACTCATGACAATCGTAATCTGATGCAACGCTTCGGGAAGCAGAGTCCAAAAATCCCAGTTATTATTCGCGTTGCGCAGATTTGTACGCGGGTCACGTTTGACTGCATGGTTTAAATCTGGAAACTTGAGTGGGTCACGTAAGAAAAACACGGGTGTATTGTTTCCCACAAGATCCCAGTTGCCTTCTTCTGTATAAAATTTAACAGCAAAACCACGAATATCACGTTCTGCATCGGCTGCGCCACGCTCACCGGCAACCGTTGAGAAGCGCAAAAATACTTCCGTTTTCTTGCCAATTTCAGAAAATATTTTTGCTTTAGTATATTGGCTGATGTCGTGCGTCACCGTAAAGCTGCCATAAGCAGCAGAACCTTTGGCATGCATACGGCGCTCAGGAATGACTTCACGATCAAAATGCGCCATTTTTTCCAAATACCAGACATCCTGGAGAAGCATCGGTCCCCGAGCACCTGCCGTCATCACATTTTGATTATCGGCAACTGGCGCACCGTTTGTTGTTGTGAGGGATTTTTTATTTTCCATTTGATTTACTCCTTTTAGCTCAAAAAACACAAATTTAAAATGCAACGAATACTAAAACGCATAAGATAAAACCACTTTGTTGCATTTTGCTGGGTAGCAGATTGAACTATACTCCCTGGATAAAAATTGGTAAAACGAGTATTATCGAACCCCATCATCGACTAAAACGATTAATAATGACGCCCTCTATT
>JAHZIU010000186.1 GCA_022601315.1 Betaproteobacteria bacterium | reverse complement strand
TTAATGTGCTTGGAAATATTTAAACTAAGCGGCTCAATGAGTTTTTTACGTAATATAGGCGGTAGAATCTCGTAAAGAGAAAATAAATACTGTTTAGCATAACGTTCATTTCCGCCAAATAATTCATCACCACCATCACCACCCAACATTTTACTTAACCCATCTGCTTTCGCCATTCTCGCACAATAAAATGCAGGAATTGCAGAGGCATTACCAAACGGCTGATCAAAAACTGCAGCAATTTGCGGAATTGCTGCAACGACATCATCCGGCGTCACATAGTATTCATTATGTTGCGTTGAGAAATGCTCCGCAGCAATGCGTGCGTACGCCATTTCATCGTATCCTTCCGCTTCAAATCCTATTGAGTATGTTTTCGCTGGTTTGCCACTCACTTCGCTTAATATACCGGCAATTGTTGAACTGTCAGTTCCACCACTCAGGAAAGCACCTACAGACTCATCACCGGCTGCTTGACGAACACTTGATCGTAAAATTTGCAAAAACTCATGCTTTAAGTCATCAAACGAACGCCCTCCCTTTTCATTGAAGCTTGCATTCCAATATGTTTTGGTTTCAACATTTCCTTTTTGAAAGACCAAATACTCACCTGGTATCAGGCGATGCTGTTCCTTATATACCGAATCAGGACTTGGTATCATATGAAAATACACATAACTGTATAAGCTTTGCGGATCTATCTCTGGCTTTACTAACGGATGTTGATTGATTGCATCGGCAGTAGAAGAAAATATAAGTGTTTCTCCTAACACCTGATAAGTCAGTGACCTGGACGACATACGATCTACAGCCAACACTAACTTATGCTGATTTTCATCTAATATACATAACAAAAACTCACCCTCGAGATTAACAAAAGCGCTCTCCCCGCTTTCCAACCAATTATGGAATAAAGTTTTAGCCACATTCTCAATAGGTTGCACTTGATTTAGTTTTTTATCTACAAACCGTACATGCCCCCATAGACCAACTAACACACCATCCTGCTGGAATGTGTGCGTACTACTTTGTGGTGCAACAATAGCAAGCGCAGAATTATTACCGATTACTGTTTGATCAGTATGCTCATCAAATTGAATAATTGGCTTTAGCATACGTTCAATCAGTTGTTTATTTTCAACAGCAGAACCGCTTTGGCCTATCCAGCCACATAATCCACCCATATTTTTCCTTTAATATCCAATGGTGACGAGATAATCTTACAAAAAATTCCAGAAGATTCATCAATGATGATACTTTGCATCTATTAACCTAATACGCTTTCTTGACGCGTTACATTGCAACCCGCGATAAACACAGGAACGCGCCTATTCTAACAATATATCTGTCCTGAGAAATATCTATATATTTAGGCATTCATTGACATAAAACGAGAAAGCAACGTCACACACTTTGCTAATAGCTGAAACACCCTAAATATATTCAACTGGAAAGTATGGAATATCAGGCCTTCGATCAATATTTAAAGTAAATATAGAAAGTGACACTTTTTCGGCAAAAGATTTGCAAAGAAATATGATCTTCTCATAAGCCTCATGAATTGTGGAAGACCTTTGCACGGCAAGTAGATGGCAATGGTCTGGTAATGGCGGTTGAAACCACCGCCGCCATTCAGTATCGGAGATTGGACAAAGATTAGTTTCAAATATGAAGCCTTTCACATTCTTGGTCTAAAAAACGTATAATAACCATAGTTTCTATGGTCTCTAACCGAGATAATAGGGAATTCGTTTAAACGAAGCTGTCCCCGCAACTGTATACGTGGAGTTAAGTACCGCAGTGATACTGAATAACCACTGAAGTCTGTCAAACAGATTTTGGGAAGGTTGGTACTTAGCGATGATACGTGAGCCAGAAGACCTGCCATAAAAACATTATTTTCTGATTGCCGGGGAGTGCAATCATAGAGGCTCTCCGCTTGACGCTAATTGATGATCAGATTGTCATAAAACGATCTGTACGCGTTATTCCGTTTTCTCTGTTTTAATCCCCCCGTTTCTCAGTTTTGTTCATTTTTCATCTGGAACTTATCTGTGACTAAACGACTGTTTTGCATCTTATTATTACTGATGCTAGCTGTGCCTGCTTACGCAGCTACCATTGTTGCCATTATTTCACCACAAAATGCACCTGATGTTATCAGTGGTGCACACACTTTTTTGCAACAGAACGCCAATATTACAATACAGATTCGTACGACTGAACAATGGCTTGATCTTGACCCGACTCAGCAACAGCAATTATTGCAGTCGGCTAAATTGGTATTTGCTGGTGGGGTGTTTGGTCATGCCGCCACATTGCTGAATAGTTCGCTGCAACAAGGCCTGATTGATAATTTTGTCGCTGTACACAGTGATCGTCAGTTAGTATCTGCCTCACAAATTCATAGCCAACCGTTATTGCTCAATGCCAACATTGAAGCACTTATGCAAAATCCCGACCCTGATCAGGACACTGAACAGTGGCTCGAATCCCGCTTAGGTAAATTTCCTCAGCAACACGATTGGTTACTCTCACGGCTGTTCTGGTTGGGACGCAGCAGTGCCAATATGCAGGGTTTGTTTGTTCATTTGAATCACCTGTTAAACAGCTCAGAAACACAAGGCCGGCCGCATCTGATTGCGCCTATCCGCGCCTATTATCGTGATGCGTTTTATCGGTTGGATCAATTCGATTTCTCGCAAAATTCATCCTGGATAGTACTGCTAGATTATGAAATGGGTGACCGGCCAGGTGAAAAAAAATTACTGGATGAGTTGTGTGACATATTAGAACAAAAATCAACCGGGTGCATGTCGGTACTTGCTGGCTGGGGATCAGCCAGTGTGCTTGCCATGCAAACACTGGTTGATCAGAGTAGTCGTATTCGCGCGTTAATATCATTGCAGAATTTTGTTGTCGGTGGTGGCGAAGGTCGTGAGCGGGTCACTGAGCAATTTGAAGCTTTGAATATACCTATAATTAAGGCGATTCGACTCAGTAGTGATACTGAAGCAGATTGGTTGTTATCAGAAGAAGGGCTCCGTTGGGACTCCGTGCATTATCGAGTGGCTATGCCTGAATTACAAGGCGTTACGCAACCAATGGTGGTTGCCGCATTGGGTGATTCAAGCATTGATCGTCTGACAGGCGCAAAACTTGCTTTATCAGAAACCATTCCGTCTCAGGTCAAGCTGCTGGGGCAACGGGTCAACCGATGGCTAACGCTACAAAGCAAGGCCAACAAAGAAAAAAAACTGGCGCTAGTCTATTACAACCATCCGCCTGGCCGCCATAATATTGGCGCTGATAATTTAAATGTTCCCGAGTCATTATTTGAAATACTAACCGCACTACAAGCAGAAGGCTATGACACAGGTACGCTACCTGCCAATTCGGATGAATTGCTTGATTTATTACAATTGAATGGCGTCAATCTGCCCGAAGACGGAACAGCACTGGCCGATATGGCGACTAGAGTTCAGGTGATTAATAAGCAGCAATATCAGCAATGGTTTGCATCACTACCCAAAACACTACAGCAGGAAATCATTCACGGTCCGCTGGGTTATCTACACAACACATTGCAACGGGCCGTGCAACTGGAAGATAAAACTATTAGCCAACGGTTGATGACGCGTGTTATCAAGAATCTTTATCATGCGCTGGATGGCGCAGATCACCCTGCGCGTGAACGCGTACTGAAATTACTTGATCAACTAGATGCGGTATATGCCAATGATGATGTTAATCAAATTGATTGGCATCATGCTGCAGAACTGGTTGATGCCATCACTACACAAGGTGTAGAAGGTATTCGTGGCTGGGGTGAGGCGCCCGGCTATGTAATGGTGCATGATGACAAGATTGTTTTGCCGGGAATTCAGTTTGGAAATATCTTTGTGGGACCTCAACCACCGCGTGGCTGGGAGCTCAATGAGGAACTACTGCATGCAAATTTATCATTCCCACCGCCACATCAGTACATGGCGTTCTACCAATGGCTTAATAAAGAATTCGGAGCCGATGCGGTCATTCACCTAGGGCGACATTCCACATATGAGTTTTTGCCACGTCATCGCGTCGGCATGAGTGAGGAAGACTATCCCAGTGCCATATTAGGGGATTTACCCAGTATTTATCCTTACATCGTAGATGGCGTGGGTGAAGGGATACAAGCCAAACGTCGTGGATTAGCGGTTATCATCGATCATCTGACACCACCGCTGGACAGCACAGAGCTCTATGACAGCTTATTAGAATTGCGCCAGTTGGTGGAAAGTTATGAGGCCGCACCTTTCAATGCAGAAGCGATACGCCACCGCGCCATCAGCGAAATCAAGCGCGTGATCGATGCATTAAATTTAAAGGAAGAATTGATTGCCAGTATGTCCGATGAATTGGACGTTCGTGGCATTACCGAATTTGACCAAATTGATGATGAATTACTGGTACATGAGGTCGGACACTATCTAACCCAACTGCAGGAAGACTTCATGCCGTTAGGCCTACATGTTTTCGGACGTGACTGGGCTGGCGATGCAGTAACAACAATGCTGCGATCCATGAGCCAGAACAAACCTGAGGATAGTGAATGGGAACAGTTATTGCGCGTATCGCCAAAAGCAGAAATAAAAGCATTGTTAGCTGCACTTGACGGTCAATATGTTATGGCCGGTAAAGGTAATGACCCGATTCGCACGCCCGAAGCTTTACCAACTGGGCGTAATTTTTATGCGTTGAACGGTAGTTTGATTCCATCGCGACTGGGTTATCAAATAGGCATTGAGTTAGCAGCCAAAGCCCGCGCTGCCACAGTCACGGACGCAAAACAAGCAGCAGATTCGGAAGCGGATGCAATCGTGCTTTGGGCATCTGATGTTGTCCGCGACGAAGGTGCCATGATTGCGTTTGGTTTTGACATGCTCGGGGTAAAGCCGATATGGAACAGCAGGGGAATTTTTAAAGGACTGGAGCGCCTTGATTTAGCAAGCCTAAAGGATACTGGTGCGCAAGGTAAAAAGACGCCTCGTCTGCGGCGTGACACTTTGTTTACTACCTCAGGATTATTTCGTGACCTCTATGGTGCACAATTGGTTTGGTTAGAACGTGCCGTTCTCATGGCATTGGATGCCTCTTCCGATCTGATTCGTGAACAATACCCCGCTTTAACCTACGCATTGAATAGTGCCTTGGCACCACTCGATCACGTCGCTCAACCCGGTCGTGAACCACTTGATATTAACCGTGTTGCCGCGCGTTGGGTTAAAGATACCCGTACCGCTTTACATGCCGGGATTAAACCCGAGCAAGCAGGACGCGAAGCCGCCTACCGCGTGTTCGGTGCGCCACCTGGCTCCTACGGTGCGGGTGTTAACCGTATGGTTGAACGTTCGGGTTCCTGGCAAGACAGAAGCCAAATAGCAAAAACTTATATTTATCGTATGGGTCATGCCTACGGCGCCAATTTACGCGGTGATGCTACTCAAGATCTATTTCAGCAACGTTTGAGCACAGTAGCTAATACCTATTTGGGGCGCGCTAGTAATCTGTATGGTTTGCTTGATAATAATGATTCTTTTGATTATCTGGGTGGATTAAGCCTCGCTGTGGAAACAGTGACAGGTCAGGTACCCAATAATTATATTCTGTCACATGCCGACAGCCAGAACTTGAAAATTGAGCCGTTGCAAACCGCTTTGTTAACAGAATTACGTGGTCGTTTTCTCAATCCTCAGTGGCTCAAACCACTCATCGACGAAGGCTATGCTGGTGCCAGAACCATGGGAAGTGAATTCCTTGAGTATCTCTGGGGCTGGCAGGTCACCAATCCTAGCGTGGTTAAGAGCTGGGTTTGGGATGAAGTCAAGCAAGTCTATATCGATGACAAATTAAATCTGGGTTTGGATCAATTTCTGCAACAGGGCCACAATGTACATGTAAAAACAAACATGCTGGCTGTGATGTTAGTCGCAGCTCAAAAGGATTTTTGGGATACCGATCAGCAAACGCTCGAACAGATTGCTGAACAATTTGCTGCTCTGGTTCTAACGCATGGTCTACCCGGCAGTGGCCATACCACCCAGGATCACCCAATCTACGAATGGTTGCAGGGGTATACCAAGGAAGATCAGTATGCACAGCTACAAGCCTTATTACAGGTAACCAAAGTGACGCCAGCGGTGGCTGATGCGCCAACTATGATTACTGAAATCACACTGACGGATGATACCGAACTACAGACACCTCCCGCTAATGAGTTTCAGCATGACACCGAGAAAAATGACTCGTCTGACTATACTTTGCTCTATGCCTTAGCAGCCATTGTCATCCTACTATTGATTATTGGTTGGTTACACGGCGCAAGAACGCCAGCAACTAACATCACAAACAAGAGAGATTAATTCGATGTTGAGCTCAAGTTCCATTGGCATTATGCACAATCTGGTCGGTTATTTACTGGAACCCGTGATTTGGACACTATTTTTGCTTACTGCACTCGCAGTGATTGAAATTGGCACTGCATTTTCTGAACGTTACAAAGCAATTCCTGCCTGGGTATCCAGCGGCGATATGGTCGGA
>JAHZIU010000185.1 GCA_022601315.1 Betaproteobacteria bacterium | reverse complement strand
GGACCTTGATCTTCACCGAGCGAGATCTCCTTCAAACCAACAAGCCGGTTGTTTGGTGCATGCGGGCCGGTATATCCGGGTGCGCCAGCGGCATTCCAGCTGACCGGCGTTATCGGCACTGGCCAAAAGATCAGATACGCGACCAGTCCTAATATCAAAAGTGTAATTGTTTTTTTCATAGGCACGTCATTGTACAAGAGATTGCCAGCTGGAATAGTGCCTTAAATAGCCCATTACTCATATACATGCAATGTGTGCCGTAAATAAAGAAATCAATTCTGGTTTTTCGATTGCGTTGAATCTCTTAGTTTTAAATGGATACGCACCAATGGACAAATTTATTGCACTTTTCTCTGTTGCCCTTGGGGCTGTTTATTCTGATCTGGGTGCTGAGGATCTATTTGGCAAGTTTCTGTTTCCGTTATTGTTTATTGCAGGAATTGCCTATCTGTTCTGGTTTAAAGGTTTGCTTGCAATTACCTTTGGGTCGGTCGCGGCCTATTATTCAGATATTTCAAGCACATCCATCATGCAGAGTATCCTATTACCTCTGTTCATTGTATTTTGCATGCTTTATTTACTATTTTGGCTCTATGAAGCTGGCTTATTTGACAACGATAATTGTGGTGGGGGAGATGGCGGTAGCGACTGTGGTGGTTTTAGCGGTTGTGATGGCGGCGGTGGAGACTGATGCTAATATCAAACAACACCACAATTCATTGAAATGTAGAAACAAGTTTTGATCATCAATGAAAATACTAATCATGCAAGGCTGCACTCTGAAATGACTAACACCTTTGTGCGCTTGACCATCACATGGCAACGTCAAGAGGAATCCGCGCTTTGATTTGTACGCCTTTTCCTTTTATGCTTTTGATTTCGAACTTACCTCCAACTGCAAGCACTCGCTCACGCAAGCCAGGCAATCCTATTCCCTCCGTGATACACCTGCCATCTAAGCCCTTACCGTTGTCCTCCACAATCAGCAACAAGCAATCCTGAGCATCTATTCCTCCTGGTTGTCGAATAAGTTGAACAGAAACATTATGCGCCTTGGCATGTTTAGCCACGTTGGTCAGGCTCTCCTGGATAATGCGATAAATTGCTATATTAAGGCTGTCTTCCAAGTCATTCAGTTCACCTTCCATAGAAAATTTGATTTGAATCGTGGGAAACTGAACCTGCCATTGATTGGTCAGTTCCTTGAGACTATCCGCCAACCCCATCTCATCCAGCAATGTTGGGCGCAACTGACGTAGTATATTGCGCATATTTTTGTGCACATTCGTAGCGATTTCGTCAATGACCTGGGCATATTCATGAATTTTTAGATTTTGTTTCCTGCTGAGCATCTTTATTGTCTCAGCGTTGAGGTGAATTGCTGCCAACTGCTGGCCAAATTCATCATGTAGCTCCCTCGCCAAATAACGACGCTCATCTTCCTGAATCTCGAACATGCGCTGTGTGAGCTCACGATTTTGTTGTAGCAGTTGAAGTGTTTTTGATTCCGAATGTTTGCGCTCCAACTCTACCGCAGCACGATCAGCAAAAACGGTTATTAGTGATTTAGTCAGAGATATATTCTCTATGGACTTAACGTCAAGAACAGCAAGAATACCCAGTAATTTACCGCTACTATCAAGTAAAGGCATACCAGCGTAACTTTCCGCGTTCATTTCAACCCGCAAATGATCGTCAGGGAACATTTTCTGAATGTCTTGCGAATAACAGCGTATTTCTCTAACTGTTACATTCTCACAAGGCGTGCCAGCGAGTTTGTATTGAAAGTTTTCAGCGTAATTTTCACCTGACCAAACAGCGATTGTCTGAATGGCATCATTTTGATCACCAAATAATTCACCCACAAATGCATATTGAACACTAAGTACATCTGCCAAGTGTTTTACCAGTACACGGAAAAAATTTTGTCCTATGTGTGGGGAGGTGCCTTCGACAATATTCTGCAGCGCATTCTCTGTCTGCTTACGCTGATGGTAAAAGCTGTAAGTCGTTGCCATCCCAGCTAAGAGTAGAATAATGAATATGGTTAAATTTGTTATGGTGTGTTGCGTTGAACGCAACAATTGATACGCCTCGCTAACTTCAAGCTCTGTGGCAATCCCAAGTCCCAATTCTGAATTCCATAGCCATGCGCCAACAACAGGCACACCGAGATAATTACGGTAGCCATCCATATCAACACCTGATTTACCCGCAATAGCCAGCTCTGCCATACGTGTCAAAGACTGCTGTTCCCTGGGGACCTCGCTTTTTAGACCTTTGACAAGATTGACCATTGGGTCTCGCAACTCGACATTTAGGATTGCCTGCTCATCGGTCGCTATCAAACCAATCTCACGAAGTTGTTCATCGAAACGACTGTTGCTAATCAACCGCCCGCTATCATCAAAAGCGTAGGTTTCGCCGGTTTGTCCCACCCGCCCTTGTTGGAGAATGTCGGTAAAATCTTCTGTAGGGTCGAGACGAAACGTGAATATAGCGAGCACTTGACCGAATTCATTAAAAATTGGCGCCCCAACAAACATGGTGGGCAACTCTTCGTGCATTTGCTTCTGTTTATCGGGCAGAGGTACGTCAGATTTCTGAGGAAAGCTGATCGCTGTTTTACCAGACCATACCTTCTGGAGAAACTTTTCCTGCTTTATCAGTAAATTCAAGACACCTACGTTTTGATCACGGCTTGACGCCAGATTATAATTTCCCGGCCCAATGATGAAATAACCTTGATAGTCTGTCGCCTGCTGTAAAGGCTGAAACCACGAGCGCAACTTTGCTTGAGCGGTCGAAGTAATTAGCGCCTGTTTGTTACCAGAGATCATCAACAATTCTATAGCCGATTGGCGTATCTCAGGTGCATCAGCCCAGACCTTTAATGCAGCTTTATGTCCTCT
>JAHZIU010000020.1 GCA_022601315.1 Betaproteobacteria bacterium | reverse complement strand
TGGCTTCAAAAGCAGTAGTCATTGGGTTTAATGTGCGCGCAGATGCAAGTGCACGTAAGTTAATAGCTTCAAGTGGTGTGGATGTTCGTTATTACAATATCATTTATGAAGCAGTGGATGAGATTAAAGCGGCACTCTCAGGAATGATGTCACCTGATCGTAAGGAAAATATTTTGGGTCTGGTAGATATTCGTGAAGTCTATCGTATTCCAAAAGTAGGTGTGGTGGCTGGTTGCTTTGTATTGGAAGGCATTGTTAAAAAAGGTTCGTTAGTCAGATTATTGCGTGATGGTAAGGTTATACATAGTTGTGAATTGGAATCGTTAAAACGCTTTAAAGATGATGTGAAAGAAGTAAGAGAGGGCTCTGAATGTGGGGTATCTCTGAAGAATTACAGTGATATTCAAGTGGGTGACCAATTAGAAGCTTATGAAGTTATCGAAACGGCACGTTTCTTATCATAAGTATTATTGCTAGATACTGATATGCCTAAAGATTACTCGCGAGCATTGCGTATTGCAGATCAAATGCAACGTGAATTGGCAGATATTTTTCTTCATGAAATAAATGACCCACGCATGCAGCAGATTACAGTTACTGCAGTTGAAGTTAGTCGTGATTATAGCCATGCTAAAATTTATTACACTACATTGGGTAGTCCAGAGGAAAAATTTTTGGTGGAAAAGGGTTTAGGAAATGCAATTGGTTTTTTACGCTCAAGTTTGTCACATAGAATTAAATTAAGAATCATTCCACAGTTGCATTTCATCTATGATGAATCGGTTGAACGTGGTATGCGTCTATCAAAATTGATTGATGAGGCTGTTGCGCTGGAAGAAGACACGACTCAATCAAAGCCTAATTGCTAAAGCATGCATGATGCACGCTTTGGACTCAAAAAAAAACCACATTTATCAAGTAAACGGAATATTAGTGGTGTTCTGTTATTGAATAAGCCCTATGGTATTTCTTCTAATAAAGCATTGCAAATAGCTAAATATCATTATTCTGCCGCAAAATCTGGCCATACTGGAACGCTTGATCCAATGGCAACAGGAGTGCTACCAATTTGTTTTGGTGAGGCAACAAAATTCGCATCATTTTTATTAAGCGCGGATAAGACTTATGAGGCGGTGTTAAAACTTGGTTACATGAGCACAACAGGTGATGCCGAAGGGGAAATTCGCAAATTAGAAACTCAAGAAGGTGTGGGGAATCTTACATTATTGCGATGTGAACAGGTATTGCAACGTTTTGTTGGTAAGATGATGCAAATGCCACCGATGTATAGTGCGCTAAAACATCAAGGAAAGCCGTTATATACCTACGCAAGAAATGGTGAAGTTATTAAGCGGCAAGCACGTGAAGTTCTTGTTCATAAAATAAAAGCTATTGTTTTGCAAGAAAACGAGCTTCAAATAACGGTTACATGCGGGACAGGAACTTATATCCGTACTTTAGCTGAAGATATTGGCAAAGCATTAGGTTGTGGTGGTGCATATTTAGTAAAATTATGTCGTAGCGCAATAGATCGTTTTGATCTGTCGCAGGCGCTGACACTGGACTCGCTTGAGGAAATGGAATTAGCAGAGCGTGATCAATTTTTGCTGCCTGTGGATTGTTTTTTGTATGCTTGTCCTGCTTTGATACTTGATGAAGTTGCGGCTCTGCATATGTTTCAGGGGCGTGTTGTATGTATCGATACGCATAATATTGCCATAGGTCAAGCGGTTCGTTTGTTTAATCAACAGCAGCAATTTATGGGTTTGGGTGAAGTGACTATGGCGCAAAATATAGTTGCTAAGCGGTTGTTAGCCAACTCTAATTTTGAAAAATACAGTTAAAGCATTGTTGGTTCTGATATGGACTAAACCAATTTGTACATCATGACTGCGACATAGATATTTCTAATGCGTTATAATCATATATTTACTTTGCCTACTACTAATAAAAACAATGCTGCAAGGAAGTAATTTGGTGTGCGTACGTGGAGACCGCAGGCTTTTTAAAGATGTTAGTTTTTCTCTTGAACCTGGTGGTTTAATGCTGGTGCTTGGTCCGAATGGTAGTGGTAAGACTAGCATGCTACGTATGTTGTGTGGGCTGTCAAATCCTGCATTTGGTGAGATATCATGGTGTGGCACAGCAATTAGCTCATTAGGTGGCGAGTATTATTCTGTTATGACTTATATGGGTCATTTAAGTGGCACTAAAGATGATCTTACTGTTGTTGAAAATCTGCGTATTTCTAGCGCCTTGGCGGGCTTAGAAATAAATGAAACAGAAGCTCGTGAAGCACTCCAGTATATGGGGTTGAGTGGAAGGGAAACGTTGCCAGTAAAGGTGTTGTCTCAGGGGCAGCGTAGGCGCGTGGCGCTAGCGCGACTGCTAGTCTGTCAAACAAAATTATGGATTTTGGATGAGCCTTTGGCAGCATTGGATGTTTCTGCAGTTAAGTTAATGCAGGGCTTGCTGGAGAGGCATTT
This sequence comes from Betaproteobacteria bacterium, assembly GCA_022601315.1. GTDB lineage: Bacteria > Pseudomonadota > Gammaproteobacteria > Burkholderiales > Nitrosomonadaceae > Nitrosomonas. The sequence goes on along the minus strand of JAHZIU010000020.1, from coordinate 5,981 downwards.
GGGGCAGGGTGGTATGGTGATTATGACGACACACCAGGAAATAGAAGTAACTGCTGCATCAACAACACAATTACAATTGGCTTGATATGTTTTTGTGGGTAATCAAGCGTGATCTCTTATTGGCTATGCGTCGACGTTCTGACGTCTTTACCACGTTGTTTTTTTTCGTTATCGTTGTCAGCTTGTTTCCATTGAGTGTTGGGCCAGAAATGAATATGCTTCGGACAATGGCTCCTGGTGTTGTTTGGGTCGCAGCATTATTAGCTTCAATGTTATCTTTAGGGCGAATGTTCTCTAGTGATTATTTGGATGGCACTTTAGAGCAGATGTTGATTTCTCCGCACTCGTTGTCGTTACTTGTTCTTGGAAAAGCATTGGCACATTGGTTGGTGACGGGTGTGCCGTTGGTGTTAATGGCGCCGATTCTTGGCATTCAATATGATTTGCCCGTAGAAGCACTTTTTGTGCTGACTATTTCTTTATTGTTAGGGACGCCTGTTTTAAGCTTGATAGGTGCAATTGGCGCGGCGTTAACTTTGGGCTTGCGAGGGGGAGGGGTTCTGGTTTCGCTTTTGGTTTTGCCATTATATATTCCTGTTCTCATTTTTGGATCAGGTGCAGTTGAAGCAAATATGGCTGAACTTGGCTATGATGCACATTTGTCACTACTAGGCGCATTTTTACTCGTTTCACTCGTGTTTGCGCCTTGGGCAACAGCCGCATCTTTACGGGTATCTATGGAGTAGGAGAAGCTTAGTTTTTTAAGAATCGCTGGCCTGAAAACAGTATACTTTTTTCTTGTTGCATTTTTTATTTTTGGAAATTCTTAATTTACTGAATCTTCTCAAAGAAAACAATTGTTGATGTTTATTTTTAGTATAGAATTGCGGCTACAAAATTTAGAGTAAATGAAAGAATTAAAATTTAATATTAAGAATTATAAAATTTAATATGGCAATTAACTGGTTTAAATATTCTTCACCTGCAAGTTTTTATTCACTTTCAGGTAAAATGGTACCAATATTTATGTGGCTAGCAGTAGTACTGCTGATTGCAGGGATGTATGTTGGTTTCTTTGTTGCACCTACTGATTTCCAGCAGGGTGAGGCTTATCGGATAATCTTTATCCATGTTCCAGCAGCTTGGATGTCGATGTTTTTGTATTTGGTCATGGCATTCTGGGCTGGAATTGGTCTTGCATTTAATACACGACTTTCCTCTATGTTGGCAACTGCTATTGCACCGACTGGTGCTATGTTTACTTTTTTGGCGTTATGGACTGGCGCACTTTGGGGTAAACCAATGTGGGGAACATGGTGGGTGTGGGATGCGCGATTGACATCTGAACTGATCTTGTTGTTTCTGTATATTGGTTTTATGTCTTTGCAAGCTGCGATTGATGATCCGCGAAGAGCAGATAAAGCAGGTGCTATTCTCGCTTTAGTGGGTGTAGTGAATATTCCGATTATTTATTTCTCAGTACAATGGTGGAATACACTGCATCAAGGCGCCTCTGTTAGTCTTAATCAGGCTCCGGCTATGGCAACAACAATGTTGACAGGCATGCTTATTATGGTATTTGCAAGCTGGATGTATTCTATTGCTGTAATATTAAAACGTGTGCGTGTCATTATTCTAGAACGGGAAAGTCACACAGCATGGGTCGCTGAGTTAAGAAAGAAGGAGGCAGCGCGATGATTTGGGAGAGTTGGTCAGAGTTTTTTGCTATGGGTGGCTATGGTGTCTATGTCTGGGGTTCATATATTGTGACTTTTGCTTGTGTTATCGGTGAGGTACTGTTAATTTCAAATCGTCGAAGAACTTTAGATAAACATTATGGTCTGATTCACGACTCAAATAAAAAAGAGACAGATAATGAAACCACGTCATAAGAAACTTGCAGCGATAGCTGCAGGCGTTACTGCACTGAGCGTTGCAGCAATATTGGTACTAAATGCATTTCAAAGTAATCTGGTGTTTTTCTTTAGTCCTACTCAGGTCATGGCAAATGAGGCGCCAGTTGGAAAGAGTTTTCGTATTGGTGGACTCGTTGAGATGGGCAGTATTCAACGAGAAGATGACAGTACAAGAGTAAAATTTGCTGTTACTGATACAGCAGAAGTTATTCCGGTTGTATATACAGGAATTCTTCCCGATTTGTTCAAAGAAGGGAAAGGTGTTGTTGCGCAGGGAAAATTAGCAGCTAATGGTGTTTTTCAAGCAGATGAAGTATTGGCAAAACATGATGAAAATTATATGCCACCCGAAGCTGCAGAAGCGCTAGAGCAAGCAGCGAAAGCACAGAAGGCATCCTTAGCCCAATAAAGATTGAGATTCATTTCATAAATGTGTATTTCCAGATAAACTCTTGGTTGTTGCTCTATAACCATTAACTTATATTCTAAAATCATGATTCCAGAAATCGGTAATTTCGCTCTAATTCTCGCGCTCTTATTAGCTATAACACAAGGAACGTTGCCTATAATTGGTGCGGCACGTGGTATTCCTTCTTGGATAGCCTTAGCAAGGCCGGTGGTGCAGGGGCAATTCGTGTTTATATTCATTGCATTTTCGTGCCTTGCGTATTCCTTTGTTACTAGTGATTTCTCTGTACTGAATGTGGCTACTAACTCTAATACAGAGTTGCCATTTCAATACAGAGTAGCAGCAACATGGGGCTCGCATGAAGGATCGTTATTACTGTGGGTATTAATGCTAGCAGGATGGTCTGTTGCTGTGAGTGTGTTTAGCAAGCAGTTACCAGACGAAATGGTGGCTCGAGTATTGGGTGTTTTAGGGCTTGTGAGTGTGGGTTTTTTATTATTCATGTTGTTTACATCCAACCCTTTTGACCGTCTTTTGCCGGCGGCAATTGAAGGCAGTGACTTGAATCCCCTGTTACAAGATCCTGGCATGGTAATTCATCCGCCGATGTTGTATATGGGGTATGTTGGTTTTTCAGTTGCTTTTGCTTTCGCAATTGCTGCGCTATTGAGTGGTAAACTGGATGCAACCTGGGCACGCTGGTCTCGCCCATGGACAACCGTTGCTTGGGCATTCTTAACCATTGGTATTATGCTCGGAAGCTGGTGGGCTTATTATGAATTAGGTTGGGGTGGCTGGTGGTTTTGGGATCCAGTTGAGAACGCGTCATTTATGCCATGGATTGTGGGTACGGCATTGGTTCATTCATTAGCGGTTACTGAAAAACGTGGCAGTTTCAAAAGCTGGACAGTTTTATTAGCAATTTGTACATTTGCATTATGTTTACTTGGTACATTCTTGGTGAGATCGGGTGTGCTGACTTCTGTACATGCTTTCGCTACTGATCCTGAGCGTGGTATCTTTATCCTGGGTTTCCTGGTTGTGGTAATGGTTTTTTCGCTCTTGTTATTTGCCTGGAGAGCGCCAAAAGTTGGGCTAGGTGGAAAGTTTGATTTGTTGTCTCGCGAATCACTCCTGCTCGCAAATAATATATTGTTATTGGTTGCTGCAGGTAGTGTTATGCTCGGAACGCTTTATCCGCTGATTATTGACTCATTGGATCTTGGAAAACTATCTGTTGGCCCACCGTATTTTGAAGCGGTATTTGTGCCACTGATGACGCCAGCAATATTCCTGATGGGCATCGGTCCAATTTCACGTTGGAAGCAGATGAGCTTGCCAACACTAGTAGTGCGTCTACGCTGGGCATTTGGTGTGAGTGTGGTAACTGCATTGATCATGCCGTATTTTATGGGTGAATGGAAACCGCTTGTTAGTTTTGGTCTATTGTTAGCTTTTTGGGTGATTGTTAGTGCTTTTGTCAATCTGAAGCATCGTTTAAGTAATAGCGGTCACGGTGGTTTATTCGCTAAATTAGCTAGACAATCAAGAAGCTACTACGGTATGCATTGTGCGCATATCGGTGTGGCTGTATTCATTATCGGCGTCACGCTAGTGAACGGTTATGAGACCGAACAAGATGTGCGGATGGATGTTGGTAGCCAAGTGGAAGTTGGTGGATACAGCTTCCAATTTAATGGTGTCAGTGATTATGTTGGACCAAACTACCAAGGAATACGCGGCGATATTGCTGTATTTAAGAATGGGGAGTTCCTAAGAAATTTACATCCTGAAAAGCGTACCTATAACGCATCTGGCATGACCATGACTGAAGCTGCAATTGATACGGGTTTTCTTAGGGATTTATATGTAGCCCTGGGTGAGCCATTAGCCAATGATGCATGGGTGGTTCGTGCTTATCACAAACCATTTGTTGATTGGATTTGGTTGGGTTGCTTGTTAATGGTGATTGGCGGTTTCTTAGCCGTATCAGATAAGCGCTATCGTTTGAAAATTCGTAAAAAAGATGAAGTTGTTATGAAGCAGGAAGAGAAAGCGGAAGCGGAAGAACCTGCCGATGCTGCAGAGGTGCCAGCCTCAGCAGTGGCTAGCAATCCCGCAATGGCAACGGAGACGAGGAAAGTATAATGCGATATTTAATGCCATTAATTGTTTTTATGGTATTGGCTGTGTTCTTATTTGCGGGTCTTTCATTAAATCCGCGTCAGGTACCATCACCATTGATTGATAAACCGGCACCTGAATTTGAATTAAGTCAACTGCATGCGCCCGAAAAAATATTATCGTCCAAAGATAATATGGGAAAAGTATGGTTGTTAAATGTTTGGGCTTCGTGGTGTGTCGCTTGTCGTGATGAACATCCACTTTTGGTGCAGCTAGCTAATTCTGGTTTGGTACCGGTATATGGTCTGAACTATAAAGACGAGAGCGCGACTGCAATGCAATGGTTGAGACAGTACGGAGATCCGTATGAAGTTAGTGTTGTCGACCCAGAAGGAAGAGTTGGGATTGATTATGGTGTTTATGGTGTTCCAGAAACCTATGTAATTGATAAGCAAGGTATCATCAGACATAAACAAATTGGCCCGGTTACTGTCAAATCAATGGAAGAAACGATTATTCCGCTGATCATTGAACTTCAGAGGCAAGCATAATGACACGGTTAGTAAGCAATTTATTTTACAAGACTATCAAATTTAGCCTTGTAAGTAGGTTATATAGCGTAACTGTGCTGCTTTTATTAGTACTGTTGATTCCTGGACTGGCAATGTCACAACAAGTTGACCAAAGCAGCCCTCAAGCTATTCCAGTAGCTGAAGACCCTGAAGTAGAAAAAAGAATGATAGCGCTTACTGAAGATTTGCGTTGTTTGGTTTGTCAAAATGAATCTATTGCAGAGTCTCGTGCGGATTTTTCTAATGATATGCGGCGTGAAATCCGTGAACAAATTCAAGCCAATAAAACGGATGCGGAGATTATCGAATTCTTGGTTGATCGATATGGCGATTTTGTACTTTACAATCCGCCTATGAAACCAACGACAATACTCTTATGGTTCGGCCCACTAATTCTATTTGTTTTGGGCGTATGGTTTTTGATTTCTTATATCAAGAAACGTCGTGTGCAGATTGAAGAAGTGACACTGTCAGAAGTGCAACGTAAAAAAGTTGAGGCTATGCTGAATGAAGAAAACAAATAAAGAAGGTTATAACGTATGACGTCATTCTGGATTATTTCCGGTATTTTTATTGTAACTGCTTTGTTATTTATTGTTCCTACTTTGTTAAGGAATAGAAATGATGAAGAAGCAGGTGTAGATCATGATTTAGTCAATGTGACTGTATATCGCGATCAATTGGTTGAGCTTGATAGAGACTTGCAAAATGATATTTTGAGTCAGGAACAATACAATCAAAGTAAACAGGAACTACAGCAACGCATGTTGCTAGATATTCCTGAAAGTGAGGGTGAAGCTATCAGCAAAAAAAGAAAAACCAAAAAAATTTATAATATAGCAATGTCAACGGTTATCACAATGACATTTCCGCTTGCCGCTGTTTTCCTCTATTTCGAGTTAGGTGATACTCGTGGACTATTGCCCCAAGCGCAACTTGCAAATGCAACGCAAATGCAAG
>JAHZIU010000184.1 GCA_022601315.1 Betaproteobacteria bacterium | reverse complement strand
CAGAAGGACGTGCCCGTAATCGACGAGTGGAAATTATACTAATCGCTGCCCACGAAAATAATTAAATCACTCCTAAAAATAATCCTATTGTATGAGGTTAAAGGAATGAAGAAGATTTTTAAGTTTTTTTTCAACCGTTGGACTTTTGTTCTTCTTGGTCTAGTAGCTATCGGGCTACTAATCTGGTTTGTCGGCCCACTAATTGGGTTAGCAGACTATCGCCCACTAGAATCCAGCACAATCAGGATAATACTTATTACTCTAATTGTCGGCATCTATGTTGGGAAACTTATTTGGCAATTCATCAAGGCACGTAATCTTAATACACAATTAATAGAAGGATTACTGCGGCATACATCACCACAACCTTCCGCAAATAACGAGACCGGCGCTGAAGAAGTTGCATTACTACGCAAGCGCTTTGAAGAAGCAGTTGCGGTACTCAAACAGTCAGATCCTAGAGGTAACACCAAGCGTCCGTTCCTATCTTCGCTGATGCACAGACAATATCTTTATGAACTACCTTGGTATATTTTTATAGGTGCGCCAGGATCTGGAAAAACAACAGCCTTGATTAACTCGGGGCTCCAATTTCCTCTTGCCGAACGTTTTGGCCAAGAAGTCGTACACGGTATCGGTGGCACGCGCAATTGTGATTGGTGGTTCACAGATGATGCTGTTCTATTGGACACAGCCGGACGTTACACAACGCAAGAAAGCGACAAAGAAACTGATAGTGCAGCCTGGACAGGTTTTTTACAACTCTTAAAAAAATACCGCCCGCGCCGCCCAATTAATGGCATCATCGTCACTGTCAGCGTGTCCGACTTATTAGAACAAACGCCTGCACAAATTGAAGCGCAAGCAAACGCATTACGCAAACGAATACAAGAGTTACACACTGAGCTCAATATCCGTTTTCCACTTTATGTACTTGTTACTAAAACTGACTTACTTGCTGGCTTTATGGAGTTTTTCGATAAATTTGGCAAAGAAGAACGTACCCAAGTGTGGGGTACTTCTTTTCCCTTATCAGAAAACCAAGAGACTTCCTCCCTAAACAACTTTGATTCAGAATTCTCTGCATTGGAAAACCGACTGAATGATCGATTGCTCGATTATTTACAAGAGGAAAGAAATTTACAGAAACGAGAAATTCTATATACTTTTCCACAACAATTTAGCAGCCTTAAAACAGTCCTCGGCACTTTCCTAAATCAAGTATTTTCACCCTCACGATTTGAACAACAGCCACTCTTAAGAGGCATCTACTTTACCAGTGGCACGCAGGAAGGCAATCCAATTGATCGCGTAATGGGTAACCTTGGTAGAGCACTCCAGCTTGATCACAAACTACTCGTTTCGAATAGACCTGTTGGCAAAAGTTTTTTTCTTACAAAATTAATAAAGAATGTTATTTTCCCTGAGTCAGAATTGGCAGGAACAAATCTACGTTGGGAGCGTCAACAGCGCACACTGCATTGGGGTGGATTTGTTGTTGCAACGTTACTGACTATAGGTATAGTTGCTGCGTGGACAATCAGTTATTTCAATAATGAATCATATGTCTCAAAAGTGGAAGATGAAATCGCAGCAGTTTCCAAACAAGTTGACGATATTCCTGCCATACAACATCTGAATATAATAAGCTTACTTCCCACTCTGAGATCAGTATTAGAATTCACCAAGATCTCAACATTAGACAGTGACTCAGTACCACTATCTATGGGCCTAGGTCTTTATCAAGGGGACAAACTTGCTGCAGCATCAAACAATGCTTATCAACGCTTACTGCAAGAAACCTATCTGCCACAACTTGTGTTTCGAATCGAACAACTACTCAATAATGCCGGTCAGCATCATACGGAACTCCTATATGAAGGACTCAAAGCATATTTAATGTTGCATGATTCCAGGCATATCGATCCAATTGCTCTAAAAGCTTTCATCACTGCAGATTGGGAAACCAGTTTACCTCGAGAGGTAACGATTGACCAACGTGAAGAACTTGAGTTTCACTTGGATAACTTATTAAGCCTAGGCCAATTGTCATCACCTATTCCAATAAATACGCAACTGGTTGAGAATGTTCGTAACATTGTATCAAGAACACCAATCTCACAGCGAATTTACACACGCTTAAAATTACAAGGCGTCGGTTCAGACATCGCTGAATTTACGGTCACAAGAGCTGTTGGCCCTGCTGCTGCATTGGTTTTCACACGCACAAGCCAACGTCCTTTAACTCAAGGAGTGCCAGGCCTGTTCAGTTATAATGGTTACTACAAAGTTTTTACCAAAGCCTCAAAAAGAATTGCAAAACAATTATCTGATGAAGAAATTTGGGTATTAGACTTAAAAGAGAAGAATTCGAATAGATTCATAGATCCACAAGCTGAAACTGAACTTATAGAAGAAATTCGTAGGTTGTATTTACATGATTATGCCCAGACATGGGAAGCATTTATTAATGATATTAAGTTAGTTCATACCAGCACTTTACAACAAAGCATTCAATCCGCTCGTTTACTATCAGCCGCTGACTCACCACTACCTATACTATTAAACGCCATTGTGAAAGAAGTAACATTGGTAGATACTGAAGAAACCGGCAAAAATGTAATCGATAAGGCAACTGACGGCGTTAGAAGTGCTAGAGATCAATTAAAACTACTACTTGGCCAAACTGATGTCAGTGAATCCACAGTATCAATTGTATCCAGACCTGAGCACATTGTAGATGATCGTTTTAAAGATCTACGCAGGATAGTTCACTCTACTATTCCGGGCCAACCTGCGCAGATAGATACAGTAATCACGCAGATTAATGACTTGTACATGCTACTTACAGCAACTGATGCCGCACTTAAAAGTGGATCGGCACCACCGCCAAGTGATGTGCCGACCAGGATTAAAGCAGATGCAGGCTATCTACCCGAACCAATACGCTCTATGCTCACCACACTGTCAACCAGTGGAATCAGCCAGGCTTTGGGGCAAAAACGTGTAATGATGAATCAAGCGCTTGAAGCCAATGTCACAGATTTCTGCATTAAAGCAACTTCTGAGCGCTACCCCTTTACTAAAACAAGTATACGTGATGTCACTCAGGATGATTTTGCACGATTATTTGCACCTGGTGGTATTTTTGATAATTTTTTTCAAAACAATCTTTCAGTTTATGTTGATACTTCATCGTACCCATGGCGCTTTCAGAAATCTGGAGATGCCAGCATGGGCCACGCTTCCAAAGATTTACAAACTTTTCACCAAGCCAAAATAATCCGTGATACTTTTTTTCGACACGGCGGTAATTCACCAGCCATGGAATTTGTTTTCAAACCAATAGACATGGATCCATCAATCACGCAATTTATCCTTGATATCGATGGACAATTGGTCAAGTATAGCCATGGGCCGCAAGTTCCCATTTCAGTACGCTGGCCTGGTCCAAGAGGCAGCTCACAAGTACGCTTGCAAATATCACCCGCCACATCAGATGGCGCATCCGGTCAGGTGTTTGAAGGGCCTTGGGCATTATTCCGCATGTTTGATAAAATTGAGATTAAAACATCTGCGCAACCTGAAAAATTCTTCACCACTTTTAATGTAGATGGTCGAAAAATACAATTTGAAGTTGTTACCAGTAGCGTTCAAAACCCATTCCGACTTCGCGCTCTTGAACAATTTAATTGTCCGAGAAGATTGTAATGAATTATGGCGGCGCACCAATTGCTGGTTGGTACGGAAAAATACCTGCAATTGGTGATTTCACTTCACGTCGACTTCCCCGTCACTTTATCGATCTATGGGACAACTGGCTCCAACGTTCTATTGTAGCAAGCCGTAAACAACTTAAAGAAAACTGGCTGGACAGTTATCTCACTGGTCCAATATGGCATTTTGTCCTTATGCCCGGCATCTGTGAAAATAAAATATGGACTGGTATTCTCATGCCAAGCGTAGATAATGTAGGGCGTTATTTCCCTTTAACAATTGCGCTAGAAATTGAACCCAACACAAACTCAATGCTTGCAGCATTTTCTGCGCAAACCTGGCATGCAGATATTGAAACGCTTGCACTATCTTCGCTGGATGTCAATATTTTTCCAAACAATCTCGATCAAGGCCTCAATCGCTTGGTATTTCCGTATCAAAATACCAAAATTGAATCAACACGCATAAATAAACTTGCAGCTTGGTGGCAATTAGAATCATCTGACGCTAAACTAAACGATCACAAAGCTCTATCACTACCAGCAGAAAACACGATTACTGAACAAATGAATCTAACTGCCGCCGAGTTACTGTTTACATATGGATCAAACAAGAGTGTTTGGTGGCGCATAACATCTGAAACGGCAATAGCGCAGACAAACTGCTATACCGGACTCCCACCAGAAAATATTTTCTCAACATTTTTGAATAATTACTCATCACCGGAAAATTTCTAATATATTATTAACACAGTTATTCAATAACACTCCCGACTCGTTTTCCTGTTAATACCCGGTGATTTCTGAAGGAGGTTCAGTCTTTTCCGAGTCTCTACACCACACAGCCAGCGCCGAATAATTATCTTGGCCGAGATGACCTTTTGCGAGTACTTTCTCTTCTAGCAATTGAATCCATTCTGCCGCAGATGCTGCATCAACAAGCAATTGTTCCATTTCATTTTCTATCACATACTCCCATAACCCATCTGAGCAAAGTAAAAAAACATCTCCATCCTGTAGCGAAAAAACGGTGGGAACAACTTCCATTTCAAATTGTTCCTTATTGCCCAATGCTGCATACAGCTTACTTCGATTTGGTGTGTTTCTTATTTCCTCAGCTTTAATATAACCCGCATCGACCATCGTTTGAGAGATACTATGATCACGTGTTTGTTTAATAATCTGCCCCTTACGAAAACAATATAAGCGAGAATCACCTACATGCCCCCATACAGCCAACTTCCCTATTGTATCTATAGTTAGAATAACTGCCGTTGCCCGCATATGCATAAGTTCTGCACTTTGCTTCTGCTCAGATACAATTGCATCGTTACCAGTATGTAATAATGTTTCAATCAACTGTGTACTACATCCCTGAACCTCACGGAATTTATCGAGCACATGACATACCGCCAATTTTGAAGCTACATCTCCACCATAATGCCCACCCAATCCATCAGATAAAACACAACAACAAAACTCTTTTCCAAACCAATAATCACATGCATCCTCATTTACTTTGCGACCACCAGTTTTTGATAACGTAACAATCTCAAGTTGCATATTTTCCACAACTATCACTGATTAAACATACCGATAAAAAATATAATAAAATTTTCACAATATTTTCTTCTCACCTTGCTCAAGTTTTACAACTTGTTCTTCATATGCCCGCAAAAACTCTCTGCCAAATAATGAATGAAAATCTTCTTTGGCTTCTTCAGATATGTCTTCATATTGGGCCACAAACAAACCCCAGAGTTTTGCTTTATGGCTCATAGGTAACAGGGAATCAAGCAAATTTTTTTCTGTAAACCGCTGTTCTAGTTTTTGTGGATCAAAACGTTCGACGATCCCAGTCAGTGCAGCCCGCATACCTGCCATAAATCCAAATTGATGTGAACGCAGATCATCATGGGCATCTTTCATCGCTTGTAGTGGCATCATAAAACCACGGTCTCGTGAAGACAATAAATGTTTCAAAGCCGCCTCCACATTAGGAGAAAATTTCAATGGGTTATTCTCCCGTGGTGCAATCAGAGTAACATTGGCGCGTACTTCTTGTTTTGTGAGAGACCGTGCCAATAATAAATCCAAAGTACCCTGTGTTGATTCACGTAGCAATTGTCCAACCAACTTCATTAACTCGGGAGTTAACTGTACATCCAGCTCAGGTACACCAGCACCTGTGAGAAATGCCCGGCATAACTCATCCTGATTAGTAACAGAATTTTTTGAACTTTCATTAAAGGGATTTTTTGTAGGAGCGGCCTGTTTATCACTATTTGCACTAGGCGTATGAAATGCGGCATGCCTTTCAGGCACATCATCGGCTCGACTCGTTTCGATCTTTTTCTCTGATGCCACATTCATCAAAACAAGTGGATCTACACTCTGAGCGTCTGATTGGTCAGCTGTTACTAACAACGCGTTATCTGCGTTGAGAATACTATCGATATCTTTTTCTTTCTGCGATACAACCGGAGCTAAATCTTCATTTGATGATGAAGGTTCTGCAAATGGATCAAAATCTGCTGGAATTAAATCTTTTGATTCTGGGATCACCATTGCTAAAGGGTCTGCATCTACTTCGAACGGCTGATTAGGAACAATTTCTTCTGAAAAAACAGCATTTGGTGTTGACCCTCTCCCGACACTTAAAGGTGAACCAACTGCCGGGTCGGCATTTAAATGATTATTAAAAATTGCAAATGGATCACTATCGAGCTCACCTTCTGGCCTCGGATCATTAGGTTCAGAAGCTTCTTCACCATGTACCTGCATCAAATAGTCCCCAATACCGATAGTATCACCATTGTGAATTGGTGCTTCCTGGTTATTATTTAAAACTTGATCATTCAAATAAATCGGTAATACACTACCCAAACAGCGGATGAAATATTTCTTTTCTTGATAAATAATGACCGCATGAATGCGAGAAATATAACGATCTTGATCATGTAGAACTAATGCGTTTCCTTCTGCACGGCCAATATTACCACCCAGCTCATCAAACTCTGCATAGAGTGATTGCGCGAGAGTTTCATTATTACAGCTGACAATCTCAATTTTGATCTTGGCCAAATTGCTCTCCTGTTATATCGTCTCTTAGTTCACAATCAATTCTAGTTATACTCAGAAAATGCCAAGATACATTAAATCAATTCTATTCTAACGACATCAATAGCAACACAAGTACGCCAGCTACTTTATACTGATGAATTCAACACGCGGGAAGGCCTGACATGTAAGGCACGACCGCTGGTTAAGGTAGTCTTTTCTATGAAGCGTAACCCTACAGGCAAATCTGACCAACCACCAAAAAGGAGTTACCCAGATCCAATCTACGTTATGGTCTTTGAATGTTGTCAAATGATGATCACACTCACATTATCTGTAAAAACGGTTATTAAACGCCCTAAAACCTTAACCACCAACAATCTTGTCCTTATCTACATTACCAGAAAATCATCATTTTCTGGAAGAAAATTATCATGCTGCAGATTTATGTAATCATTATATAAGTTTATGACGAAGCCTATCTTGCAAGCTCAACGTCAATTTCTACAATTGACTACACATCATGAACCGCTGCATCAGATAGGTATCCACTAATATATGATAGAAGAATAAATCTACCCATTAGAAATATCAGTGAGTAATATCACTGATTGGTTGACTTATGTAATGTATTGTCAAGGTTTATTGTAACGTTTTAACAAACATAAATGGAAAGTTACTTTGACTAGAACATGCATTTTCGGCAAGTTTTCTACTAATCAAGTTAATGATATAGACTACCCAATATTGACTTCCGATAATTTTACAATTTTTAATAAATTGAAGGGCAGTAATGATTCATTCATAATCTAAGTTTGAGTGAATAATATTTGTCTAGTGAACAAAAGCTTCACTAATATACAAGAATAATTATTGGCAGGTAAATTGTGAGCGAAACCAGTTATTTAAATAAGTTAACCGAGATAACCAAGGCATACCAAGACGGCGATCTCGGTATAGAACTGTTAAATCAGCAAGTGGAAGATTTGATTGATGCCTGTGATCAGCCATCTGAAGATTTTTTTGTTCAATTACAAAAACTCGTTCAAGACTCAGACTTGCCACAAAATGTATCAGAATCCTTGCTGAATAAAATCTCGCAAATAGAACTAGATTACAGCCAAACAAAAGTAGTAGATGATATCGATGAAAATATCAAAAAAATATCTAGAAGAAACACGCATAATAAATTGTCATCAGAGCTCCAACATGAAAATCAGAAAGAATCCCCACCAAACTTAACCGGTGATTCCGTTTTATTACAAAACCTTTTAAATTGGAATAAGGCTGGAAAAGAAAAGAAAATAGAACCCAATGTCATTATCCGGGGCACCTACCGTTTGGTTTCGAAAATTGGTGAAGGCGGCATGGGAGAGGTATGGAAAGCTATAGATTTGATACAAGATGCTGGAGAAGCACGCGACCGATATGTCGCCATAAAATTCTTAAATCAAGAAATTCAGGGTAAGGAATTTGCACTTAAAGCTTTGGTTCGTGAATTTGCACGCTACAAGAAACTTATACATCCTAATCTTATACGGGCTTACGAACTCAATCGAGATGAGAATCTTTTATTTATCGTCATGGAGTTTCTTGCTGGGGTACCTCTCGACAAGTATATTCAAGACCACCCCAATGGGGTAGACCCGAGACTTGCGCGACCAATTATTAAAGGAATGTGCGACGCACTTGAACATTCACATCAGGAGGGAATAATCCACCTTGATTTCAAACCCAGCAATGTTTTTTATAACCCTGAAACAGGAGCAATTAAGGTCATCGATTTTGGCATTGCACGTTTAGCTGAAAAACAAGATCGTGATCTAACACGGTTTGACCCAGGCGTTCTTGGCGCTAAAACTAAGGCATATGCTACACCAGAAATGATGATTGATGCAGATCCACATCCATGCGACGATGTTTATGGATTAAGTTGTGTTATTTACGAAATCTTAACCGGGAAGCACCCTTTTAAACAATTAAATGTAATCAGTGCAGAAGCAAAAGCGTTAAAACCTGCCCCTATTAAGAATTTCAATAAATCTCAATTAAAAGCTTTAGAACAAGGACTGGCATTCCATAGAAAAGACAGGATTAAAAGTGCCAACAAACTTTATCAGGCATTATTTCCACAACTGCAAACGAGCTGGCCTTTATCAAGAAATAGTTTACTAGTTCTGTTAGTGTTAATTACAATTTTAATAATACCTGCGCTATATATCACCATAGACAATAGGCAGCTACAGAATATCGCGAATGGAATCAAAGTATTAAATCCAGACTCAATCAATAAATTTCATAATTTAGATTCTGAATCCCAACTAAAAATTGTTATCGATGAAACAATTGGTCTATCACTAGTAAAGTATTATATTTCAATAGCGACTCCTGGAATTACAGCGCTAGACTATATTCAAAAATTTGATGCTGATGTACAGGATGACCTCTTGCACAAAAGAGACAATCGCAGATTATTAGCTACACATTCAGAAAATCTAATAGATAGAGCAATACAAGAGAATGAATTTAATCTGGCAACAAAAATTGCCGATCGCTTTGGCGCACAATATCCAGATTCAAAAAAGTTAGCCAATCAGATTACATTCGTATCAAATGCAAGAAATGAACAACTGGCAAAGTTACAATACAAGTTTAATCAATGTTTAAACGATGTAAGTAACACGCTTGTTCATTTAGCTTCATGTTTATATGAAACGGCCGATCAACTGCGTAATATCGATCCCAATCTTAATGTATTAAATAGCCCACAATTATCCAAACGTTTTATTGATGAGACTCGTGATGCGCTAGCCACGAAAAACCTTCATATTGCAGAAAAGCTTCTATTGGCATGGAATAATCTACTACCTAATACATCAGAAGAACGTATAGAACTGACTAAGCAGCTAGAGAAAAAGAAGGAGATTGAAGGTTTTATCTCGCGAATATCAGCAGCTAAAGATACTGAATTAAACGCTATAGCTCTCGGTCTACTTACTAGAGATCCTTTAATTAAAAAAACAGTACTATTGGATTCAGAGAGTCGTGATAAGTTAAAAAACTGGTATCAACGAACAGTGCAAGAATCAATTGATGCAAATAATTTCAAGGCGCTTACTGCCATATCATCTCAAGCTACAAAAGTTTTCTCAGACAACAAAGCGATGCGTTCATGGCTAAATGATCTTGAACGAAATATTTTAACAAATAGAGAAAAAAATATTCAGACGTTATTAGATAAATATAATTCTCTTTTAAAACAAGATGAACTTAATGCTAATGCATTACAAGACACACGCCAAAAGGTTCTAGAAATCGATCCTAAAAATAATTTAATAAATTACCCACGTGTACGTGAAACTTACTCCAGAATTATTATGACCGCCATTAATCATGGACAATTTGAATTGGCGAAAGGTTACCTTCAGGATTGGCGCATACTCCGCCCCGAAGATGCCAATACTAATTTATTTAAAACATTATCGAAAAAATACCAAGATGGATTAAATGCTGCACAGCGACGTAATTCTGTGATCGGATTAATAAAAGCTGACCTTAAAAATAGACCTTTCGGTCAAGCTTTAGATAAAATTGATAGTTTGGATATAGATTTTCCTGGTGCCGATAAAAAAATTATCCTGGAAAGTATAAAAATACCATTCTTGCAGCCTATATCCGATCAGATTAAAAGTGCAGTTCAAAGAAATGACTATATTACTGCAACGCAACTCGCTAATATAGCTTTTCAATACTACCCAGATGAACAGGCTGTTATAAATCAGAGAAATGCAGTAGACAATGCCAGAACAAATCAAATCAAGACATTCCTGACGAACTACCAGACTTTGTTAAAAAATGATTCACTAAATGGAACCGATCTTTTCATTCAACTCAAATCCATCGATTCGATTGACAAAGAATATATTTCGCACCATCCTGAACTTTATAAAGCACTCAGTGATCGATTGAAAGAATTAATGGTCTCAGTTGACCACTCTTTAGTTGATTTAAAGAATGTACTTACACAATGGGAAGGGTTCTTAAAGAGCAAAGAAAATTCTTCTGAAAACAATACTCTTTTCGAATCAACCAAGGATTATATTGCTCTACAATGTTTGTTTAAGGGGAGAATCTTTAAAAGTGAAGGCGAATTTGAGCAAGCAAAGACATATATAAATTTTGGCCTTTCTTTAAAGCCAACAGATAGAATAAGGACTCCTTTAGCAGAAGAGCTAAACTCTTTATTGAAAGGTTTGTAGTAGTCAAAACTCTAAAAAATACACTGTCCTTATTTTTGCTTTAGCATCCCCATGTACGCACCTGGTGAAGAACCAGGAATTTCAAATGTGCTCACTGACTTATCAAAAAAATCTCTAGAACCAACACTTCCGATAATTGCATAGGCATAACCCTGAGCAGCCATTGCATTAAGACATGAGATCAACAATGCACTTCCAACGCCTATAGACCGGCATTCAGGATCGACACCAATAGGTCCAAAGAATCCTTTAAAAGTAGTATTGTAACAAGAGAAACCAAGTAGTTTTTCAGCCCTGATGGCAATAAAACATGATACTGGTTGTTGGGTAAAAGACACTTCACATTCACTAGCCCAGGCGGATCCAAAAGTTTTATTTACCCACGTAGAAACGAGTAATTTTTCTGGAACTAAGCCGCGACGTATATGAATCTCATGTTTCTGAAGATCACCGGAATACGCGTCTAACAATTCAAGATCATAAAGATTAACAAGTAGGTCTGCCATCTAAGAATAAGTATAGAAATTACAAACAATTGTGGACTAATTCAATAGTGCATCTAGTAATTCTTTCATTTCTTTAGCCTCCTGGTTTTCAGGATTGAAACACAAAGAAATATTTAAACTAGATATCGCTTTAGAAGTTTCTCCATTGTTAAATTGATGCATAGCCGCCGTGTAGAATTTTTGAGATGATTCTTCTCTTGACTTATTCGAGTTCCTGGCTTGGCCACAAAGATTATTACTTGCAGGCTTAGATTTCTTGATAATTTGATTTTTTGGTTTTTTAGGTAGTTTCAGAATTTCACCGGGTGTCAAATCATCGTCATTTTGTATTTGTGTGTTAAAAATTGGAATCAAAATTGCTTTACTTTCATTCCCATATACTGATTTTGCAATTTTCTTTTGTGAATCATTTGGCTTAACTATATATTCGAGCATACGAAATTGTTGATTCATCAGCTTCAAATTTTGCAGCGCATCACTATGCTTCGGATCATATAATAATGTACGTAATAAGCCTTTAAAACGAGCATCCTTTTCTTGTGAAGCCATTGCAGTATAATAATGTTCTGATGCCATCTTCTTCGTTTTCTCTCCCAATTCGGTTATTCTTTTTTCTGCTTGCTTAATCTGTTCAGATTCCTTATTTACATTGGCATTATGCTCCAATTTTTTATTGAATTCTGATGCCAACCAATCCCGATAAATCTTCCACGCCATATGGGCTGTTCGCCATTGCCCTTCACCTTCATATTGTTCAGGATTATGGAAATTTAACCGCGCAAAATTTAATGATTCATCAATTGGTTCAGATTCTGCTAATTTCAAAGGCTCGAATGTTTCAATATTCTTGACGAACTCACCTTCTCTATAGCCACCAAATATCATGGCTCTATTCAGATCAAAATTATTTTGAAAAAATGGATTCCCAGCACGTTGTACCGTAAAACCAGTTGTATAGCCTTCCACCTCGGTTAATGCGGCAACAAACGAATTAGTCGCACCAAATGGATAGGAAAGCGATGTTGTTTTATGGCCCAGCTTATTGGAAATAATACGTTGGGGTACACTTAATTCAGACCTTATAGCATTAATATAGGAAGAAAATGATTCACTCTGTTGTCGTTCAATTAAGTTACGATGTGTTTTTGTATGCGGTTGAATGTCAACGTTTTCATCTGTCAACATATTACGAATCTGATCCCAACTTAAAAATCGACCTTTTTGTTCACGAATATGATTAGTTGGAATATATAAAACCGCTGGATAATTGAATTTTTTTAACAAAGGATACGCAATGGAATAAGTTGATTCCCAACCATCATCAATGGTAATCAAAACTGATTTCTCCGGAACTTGGCCAAATTCCAGAAAGCTAAAGAATTGATCAATAGTAATTCCAGAATATCCGTTATCTTGTAGATAACGAAGTTGCTGTTCAAATCTACGCTCACCAACAATCATTTTCCTGTTACTGTTGGAGCGGCTAAAATGGTGGTAGGCAAGCACAGGTACGAGCTGATAACCGTTAGCTGTTAAACCACCCGGTCTAAAGTTCTCTAATGGAATAATTATCTCTTTATGCGCCACTACTTTATCTAAACCATTGAATTCTTTAATTCTCGATGCATATTTGGCATCCTTCAAATATTCTTTAGCTAAAGATTCAAAAGTTTGTTCCTCAGAGGGCGTTATAAATACAAAGTTCTTATTTGTTAACGGTTTAGGGGGGGTCCCACACCCATATAATACAAACAAAAAAACCAAGTATAAATAAATATTACTTCTTTTCTTTAACCATACTCTCGTTGATGTGTTCTGTGATTTCATAAGGCACACTTATCTCTATTTATTCTTCATAAATCTAAAATTATTTATGATTGTTATCTTAGAAACTAAATAAGATCAATTATTACCATTAACCCAATATAATACAGCAATTGGGTATTACCAAGTTAACTCCAAT
>JAHZIU010000183.1 GCA_022601315.1 Betaproteobacteria bacterium | reverse complement strand
GTATCACCCAGAAAGGTCAGCGGCTCATAGTGATTGGTATACCAATTAAATAATCTAACCGCATTAATTGAGCCTTTGTCAGCAAGGATTCGCAAGGTAAGCTCTTCTACCAAACTCAATCCATTCTTCAGACTGGGTAACTCTTGCAAATGCCTCGCCACCGCTTTACCCATCGTTGGCAATTTCGGTGTTCCGAATTGTACGATTCTAAACAATGCTTCCGGAGATTCTGATTTAAGCGCACGCCAAGTTTGTTGACCAATTGCAAATTGTTCTTCAGTCACCTCTTCAAAATTTCGCCACAATACTCGAAGGGCATCCGGTGGCAATTGACCAATACCATTAAAGACTTTGATACCTGGAAAACCCTCAATCGTGATTAATTTAATTTGTTTGGGCCTATGTGCTGGCGCGCTAAAGTAGTCAAGTAGCTTGGCGAGTATAAGCTGGTCATAGCTATCATGTTCAAGCCATATATTGACACTCTGATAGTTTCTTGCGCAGTCTAAAGCGCTGTATTCACCCGCTAATCCATCTCTCAACTCATTAGTTTCGGAGAGATTATAAGCATTAGAAATGAATTTAGCCCGAATATCTATAAACGCTTCTAGTGAATTTGTCTCGACAACAGGACCCTGACAGTAAGGATCAGAAAATGCTAAGAAATCACCACAAAAACCTGCAATAGCTAGGTTATGTTTAATATCAGTACCACATCGAATATGCAACGTGTCTTTAGCTGCATCTAAAGCTGTGGGCTCCCCATTTTCTATTGCTTGCTGCGCGACAGTAGCGAATTCAATATGGTTTTTTAAATTTTGCCATTTATGGAAGCCAAGCTCTTTTGCTATGATATATTGACATTTGGCTAAGTTCGCCTCTTCGCCGATATTCTGCACGCCCACGTCGTAGGCACGTGAAAGCGCAGGGGTTTCTCCAGCTTTAAGTGATTTCAGAAGCTCTTTTGCACGTTTCTTCTGTTGCGCCAAAGACAAGCGCGGCATGCGACGAGAGTCATTAAATGGCAAGTCGAATTCTGTAATCGATGGCTGTTTAAGGCGAGGGTTCTCTTCGAGTAGCTGGTGACGCAATTCACCAAGGTTTACAATCATAATAATCTCCTGGGCCGTCCTGTGTCCGCAATCAGGTGCAAGGAAATTATTACTGCCATAACATGAATGTTGGGCGCAGCCCTTTCCGCGAACAGGACGCTGACAACCCAGCGTTGGATTGAAGCGTATCGCGTTTTTTCAGATTAAACAAGAAAATGGGCAATCTTGCCGATATAGAGGTTATCAGGATTGGTGAAGCTTAGTGTGCCAGAATGACGCTAGCACTCATTCAACTTGTTTCCCTCACACTGACAGCATTTTGTAATTTGTTTACAATTTCCGATGCCAATAGTGGCTTACTGAAATAATATCCCTGATAATGATTACAACCTTGCTTTTTTAGGAAAGTGAGCTGGTCTTCGGTTTCTACTCCTTCAGCAATCACATCCATATTTAAGCTATGAGCCATTGCAATAATGGCCGTAACAATAGCGGTATCATTTGGATCAGTGGCGATATCTCGTACAAACGAACGATCAATCTTTAGTGTATTAATCGGGAAGCGTTTCAGATAACTCAAACTTGAATAACCAGTACCAAAATCATCCATTGCGATATCCAAACCTATTGCATTTAGCTGACTCAGTATGCCGACGGCTTCGTCGACATTTTTCACGAGCATGCTTTCGGTCACCTCCAACGTCAGGTAATGTGCTGCCACCCCGGTTTCATCCAAAATACGTTTAATGTCTGCCACCAAGGTTTTATGTCGAAATTGGCGCACTGAAAGATTTATCGCCATCCGCGGCACTTCATAACCTTTTTCTAGCCATGCCTTAATCTGCATACATGTCGCTTTCAACACCCATTCTCCAATCGGCACAATCAATCCGGTTTCTTCCGCTAAGGGGATGAATTTGATCGGCATAACCAATCCCTGCTCAGGATGTTGCCAGCGTAACAAGACTTCCAGATTTTTGATCTTTTCGTCGGGCATACTAACCACTGGTTGCAAATGTAATTGCAGTTCATTGCGTTCCAATGCATGACGCAGATCCTTTCCTAAAGTATATCTCTCAGCCACAAGCTGGTTCATACTCGGCATAAAGAATTGATAGTTATTGCGCCCCGTATCTTTGGCGTGATACATGGCAATGTCACTGTTTCTCAATAACACTTCTACGCTATCGCCATCATCTGGAAAGATAGTAATGCCAATGCTGGCACCAATATACAATTCCTCTTCCTTTATATAATAAGGCTGCGTCAGTGCATCCAGTATATCTTGTGCCACGACACCTGCATCTGTTGCATAAGCAATATTTTGTAAAACAATTATGAACTCGTCTCCACCATGGCGTGCTACCGTATCTCCACTACGTATGCAGAGCGTGAGTCTTGCAGAAGCCTCCTTCAAAAGGAGATCACCCACTTCATTCCCCAACGAATCGTTGACATGCTTAAAATGATCCAGGTCTATAAACAGTACTGCTGCCTGCCCGTAACTTCGCCCGTCTTTCACCAAAGCCCTTTCTATGCGATCCTGAAGCAAACTCCGGTTAGGCAGGCCTGTTAATTCGTCATGGGTCGCCATATGATTTATAAGTTTTTCTGCCTGCAGTCGTTCAAACCATTTTCCTAAATCATATGCGATTGTATTGATAAGATTCTGTTCCTCTGGCAATAGAAAAGATTCATCTTCAAGGTAGAATATTTGCAATTTCCCAATATTGTTGCCGTCCTTCTTAACCTCTGAATGCAACTCATTCACAAGACCATGAGTATAATTAGCAGAAACAAAGCATTTGCCGTCAAGTTCAATTTTAACAACAGTAATCTCCGGAAACTGTGTCGCTATTGTTAACTCTTCAATAATCTTCTGGCAAACCCCATTAACTGTCGATGTCGGCAACATACTGTTACGTATTTTATATAGACAAACACTCTCTTTTAGTCGCTCGCGCAACGCCATTTCTTGATGTTTACGTTGCGTGATATCAACACGCACTGAGAGATAACCTTCAATTTCACCAAGCTTATTTTTGAGCGGGACAATGGTTGAGTCAAACCAATATAGTTCACCATTTTTGTTGCGGTTACAAACCTCCTGACGCCAATTTACACCTTTTTTAACCATCACCCACATTTCAGCCCAAAACGCTTCAGGATGGATACCAGAATTGAATATTCTATGATTCTGGCCAATTAACTCTTCTTCTCTATAGCCACTCACTTCACAGAATTTCCGGTTCACCATGGTTATATTTCCAAAGCGGTCGGTAATCGAAACCAGCGCCAGCTCGCCAATTGCTGAAAGGTAAATCTCCGATCTCGAATTACTTACAATTTCCCTAATATTAGTAATGTCTCGAGCAATTTTAGAAGCACCGATAATCTTTCCAGCAATATCCCTGAGCGGCGATATGGTTGCCGAAATATAAATGTAATCTCCATTCTTTTTAACCCGTACCGTCTCGAAATGATTAACTTTCTCCCCACGCCCAATCCGAGCAAGAATATGTGGCTCTTCATCTTCACGATCTGGTGGAATAAGTATCGTTATCGATTGACCAATCACTTCCTCTGCTGAATAGCCAAAGATATTTTCAGCAGAATTATTCCAGCTAGTAATGATGCCATCTAGTGTTAAGGTTATGATGGCATCATCAGATGACTCAACTATGGCTGCCAATAACGATTGAGTGGCTAATTCTTCAATAAATTGGGAAGAACTTTGCATTTTGTGTGCCTTTTTTCACAGTTGCCTTAGATATTGTTTATGTCTCAATCATAAAAATTAGAAAAACTACCGAATTAATGTTCAAATCCACTAGTCTGTCGCCTAACATTTCTACATACTCCGCACTACGTAATACGGCAATAGTTTATAAAACCATGAATCTCTTGAGAATTAAGCATATATTCCAAAGTTGTTCAGATAGTACCAAATTTTTCATACTGATCAGTATCATAGATTTATTCCGTATTAATCAATGCAAATTCTAAAGCAAATCTAAAAAAACTTACGGCTTCGTCGATCGTAGGTTCACGATCTTAAGAACAACTGGCAAATATCCGGCACAGAGATGACGACAACTGCGCGGATCACTTTAATATTAAAGATCCATACAATTGGCATAATAAGTTACCACTGCAGGCCAATCAGAGAATACGCCGATAACCCCCACCTGTTGCGCCAGAACATCAAGCATTTTCATGACATCACCATCCTCATCAATAAGATCGCTTGTGGTTTGATAATACCAACCGCCACCTTTTTGCAGTAAACCGGAGCGTTCGAGTGTCCAGGTAATAATGCCAAGACCCGTCGATTTGGCTTTCTCTGCATAAATGGACGGTTTGATTTCTCCGGCCTCGGACTGCACAAGCATCCACATGGGCGGCGCAATGGTTTGAATCCCATTTGCGGCCAATTCTTCCATCGTGGGAGACCAGGTATTAGGGTCAGTGTGGTCGAATGCTGGGTCATCGTAACGACCGTCGAGGAATACCGCTTGCTCACCGTATGCAGCAGTTGATGGCGTATTGACCCAATAAAGCACATCATCCAGATTAAACGATTGTGGCCATACATTTCGAGGACGGATACCCGCTTCGATATATTCATCAATCATTTTTTGTGCATAAACTTCCTGACTGCCAAAAATTGCATTGATATCGTCAATGTTTCCCACTTTTAATTCAGGTGTCATTTTCCGGCGCAGGCTATTGAACAGTTCAATGCTTTCTTTGTGGCTGATTAAAGTACCATTGCCCGAGTATAAATCCGTGCGGAAATTCGGTGTGCTATCAAAGTATTCTTGCAGCGTTTCTGCGTTTGCATTACCTGCGTCCATTTTACCTTTTAGTGATTTAAACTCTGCCAACGTAATATCGCTGGTACAGCACTTCACATGCTCAAATGGTTTTTCGCTATCGAAATCAGGCGGTACGACACATTTTTCGGCAAGTGGTGTGGCTAATATATTTGTTGTGGTGTGTAAATCACATTGCGAGTGACGACAGACTAATTCGGCGTCACTGGTGAATGTCACGTCACATTCAATAATTCCCGCACCTTGGTGGGCCGCCGCGAGATAGGATTCTTTCGTGTGCTCTGGAAACTGGAGTGGCGCACCACGGTGCCCGATTGAGAAATCTGTTTTTTTAAAATTGCGTTTGCCACAGGATTGCAGTTTGTTTTTAAGTGCACTGGGCTGCATATCCTCAATTAAATAAAATGGGCGTGGCCCAAGTTGAATCTTATTGCTTTTTATTGTTTTTTCGTATGATTTAGAATTTGGGTTGACGCTTGCACTGGAAATTAATGGCAGAGCAAGTGTAATAATTACGGCTATTAAAACAAAGGGTTTTTGCAACATAACGTTCTCCTGTACTTTTTGTTTTGTGTTTTTAGAATTACAAAACTCTCATTTAACTGTACAAAAAGTTTGTTGCGGTCAGATGTTGTGTTCTTGAAATATTTATGGCGGCTTTATTACAGTGATGGGTAAAAACATAATGTTGCGCACTCAGAATTATGAGTCTGAACATATACTTTCCGACTGTAGCATTGCTCTGAAATCTGGTAATCTTAAGTTTCAACCTAAAAACTGCGGTTGAATGATGTTTAGAGTGCGTGTTTCTGACAAGATGCAATGAGGCGAAATAACTGGTTATTGCAACGAATTGCAATGCAGTCAGAAAGAACAGTGTGCTATAAACATCATAGTGTGACTCGCCCAGAAGGTACGTTTCATAATCGCATACAATTTACTACTATTCATTAAGTTACCTATAATCTAGAGCGATCAACTGAGGATTTTAGGTTCAAGTGTGTCTAGCAAATACAACTTAACAATCTGGAACCGTTAAATCGGAGATAAAGAACAATGACTGATTTGACACCGGATTGTTTAATACATCCGATTCTCGTATATCTTCTAATTACAATTTTTAAAACTTGACGAACGATTTTATCAACTCATAAGTCTCGAATGTAAATGCAGCATTTATATGCCTTAATGATTACTGGTTTGGTTGTGACGATTTGTGTGGTTCTTCACTACGAGGCCCTGCGTTTCTTGAGCCAAACGGTCGGAGAACATGTGCATAAACGTATCGGCGTGCTGGTTGTGATGCTTGGGTTGCTGTTGGCGCATGTATTGGAAATCATTGTCTTTGCGATCGGTTATATGTTCATGGAGTATGGCGCCGGATTGGGCCGGATAACCGGTATGGAGAATGGTGATTTGATCGATTATATTTATTATTCATCGGTTGTTTATACCACCGTTGGTTTTGGAGATTTACTGCCGGTTGGTGGCATGCGTATGCTGAGTGCAGCAGAGGGCTTGGCAGGGCTGGCGTTGATTACTTGGTCCGCTTCTTTTACTTTTTTAGCCATGAAACGTTTTTGGCCGCATCCTCTGGAAGAGTCTCGTG
Organism: Betaproteobacteria bacterium; assembly: GCA_022601315.1. Lineage (GTDB taxonomy): Bacteria > Pseudomonadota > Gammaproteobacteria > Burkholderiales > Nitrosomonadaceae > Nitrosomonas. Next base: position 299 of record JAHZIU010000183.1, on the reverse strand, counting down.
GAGATCATGAAGATGAGATAAAGAAAAAAGGGCGTTTCTAAAAATCCAGAGTTCATCCCAATCGGTTCGCTGCTTCAAAATTATTCCCACGCCGCGTATTGCGTTTGGACGGACTCTTAATTTTTAGAGGCGTGCTACCGTTTAGAGCGTTACATGATCGAGAACACAGGGGGGCGAATGGGCTATTACGTATTAAAAATAGCAATCACCGTGGTATTAATTGTTGCTATTTCTGAGATTGCTAAAAAAAGTACGATGTTTGGCGCTGTGTTGGCATCGATACCGCTTATTTCCGTATT
>JAHZIU010000019.1 GCA_022601315.1 Betaproteobacteria bacterium | reverse complement strand
TTGGCGCTGCTGTGTGCAATAAAATAACTTTTAAATTTTTTGTCTTCATAGCCTTGTACTATTGCGATAGCGCCTGGTGTTAAACGTCTTGCTTGTACGCCAGTAAACCCACCAAACCAAGCCAGTTGTACATGGTTGTGGCGAAATGCTGTGACAGCGGCCGGGTAGGATTTAACGGGAATATATTTCACCTCAATATCCAGTTTATCACTCAGATAGTCAGCAATTTTGCTAAAACGTTGCATAAGCTGGGTTTCATCATTGTCTGGTATGGCCGTAAAAACAAATGGTTGGGCCTGAGAGACAGGTGTTAATAAAAATGAAAAGGCTAGAATAGTGATGAGTTTCTGCATATATATGTTTAATCAGTTAACGCTAAGCGTCTATTAATGTGATGAGTGCGTCAGGGTCATGGTGGTGAACAATGCCAATTTGCGCTGCAGTATAACCTGCAGTTTTTAGCGCCTGTAAACATTCAATAGTTTGATGGCTTGGTACACCGGCTAATAAGCCGCCAGCAGTTTGTGGATCAAATAGCAAAGCATAGCATGGGTGTTGTCCGGCATAGTTTTGGCATTGGCTGGATGCCTTGTTTGCAGCAAACAGGGTGCTTTGCACGCCTTGTAAACTGCATGATTCAGCGCCTTCTATTAGTGGTATGTCATCAAGTGTGATGGAGGCGCTACAGTGCGAAGCGATCAATATTTCCTGCAAATGGCCCAGCAAACCAAAACCAGTAACATCAGTGCAACTTTGCGCCGCAGCAGCACGCAAAATTGCTGCGGCTGCACGATTGCTTTGCAGCATGTACGTGAGTGCCTGATCAAGCCAGGCCCCATGGCAACGGGCTGCCATATTAGCGGCGAGCAACACACCGCTACCGATTGGTTTGGTCAGAATCAAGTGGTCGCCCGGTTTTAACCCTGACTTTGTTAACGCACTGCCTGGTGCCAGTATACCGTTGACCGTCAAGCCAATTGCAATTTCGGACCCTTCTCCGCTGTGACCACCAATGAGTGCCGTATTTTCGTCATTCAGTACCTTTAATACCCCTTGCATGATATGTAGTAATGTTTCTTGCATTATAGGCGGATGACTATACGGAATAATTGCAGTAGCTAAAGCAGAATGTGGTGTTCCGCCCATTGCATAAATATCGCCCAGGCTATGTGTGGCGGCAATTTGGCCGAGTAAGTATGGGTCGTCAATAAAACCTCTGAAGAAATCGACGGATTGAAGCCACTGCATACCAGATGGCGGGTTAATAATGGCAGCATCATCGCCTTGCGTGCTGACAATATCTTTATTAGGTTGAATGTTTAGTTCTGCTAAAACATTTTTTAGAATGTTGCTGCTGACTTTGGCGCCACAACCACCACATCGCATCGCTAAGTTGTCCGCATTGTTTACGATGTTTGATACGGCCATAGGTGCGGGACTGAAACGAGTCATGAATGCACGGTCAATATGGTTTTTCCAGTACCAAACCCATTTGCCGCTGGAAAAAAAGAAGCTTTTGGACGCGACGGCACTACGTCCGCCTAAGGTTAGCAAGCTGAGAAAATGTTGCTGTGGCCTAAAAGGCTTGAGGGTATGTTGTTCAAAAGTGGCATAAATATTTTTGGCTAAAATGGGTCCTTGACGTACAGCGAAGACCCCCGCTTTTGGTAATGGAGTTGGGGTAAATGCGGCGCTATCGCCAACTGCAAAGATATTTGGATGTGAAATGCTGCGCAAGTATTGGTCGACCTGAATAAAACCATTTTTGTCGCACTGCAGGCCGCTTTCACGAGGCCATGATTGTGCGCCTGCGTTGATTGCCCATGCAGCAAAATCATAATTAAGTGTGACATTGTCATCAAGCAATAATTGATTCTCACTGCTGGAGAGCACATGTTTGTTATTGATAATGGTAATACCCAGTGAGCGCATGTGATGTTGGAAAAAAGTCTGTACACGTTGATTGTGAGAAATCAAAATACTTTTATCCGCGCAAATCAGTGTAAACCGGGCATTGATTGAAGTTTTTTCATGCAGTCTGTAATGCATGGCTAGTACGATTTCGACACCAGCTGCCCCGCCGCCAATGACAACAACATGCTGAGCGGCTTTTGATGCAGAAATTTTTGCTAACCATTGAGACCAGTTTTTTAAGAATTGTTTAACAGGTTTAACGGCATGACCGTGATTGGTAGCGCCTTTTATGGTGTTGAGTGCAGGTTGGGAACCTGTGTTGATGGAGAGTAAATCATAACGTAGCGATGGGTAATGATGACAGGCTATTTTATTTGCGATAGGATTTAGGTGTATGACTTCGCTGCGAATAAATTGGATGCCGGCCCATTGACACAGTTTTCGTAAGTCTATGTGGCAGTCTTCAAATGAATAATGACCGGCGATTAACCCAGGTAGCATGCCAGAATAGGGGGTATGCGTGTCATGACTGATAAGGGTAGTTTTGATGCCAGGGATGGGCCTCATGCCAAGCTGTTTGATCACCGTAACATGGCTGTGTCCGCCACCGATCAAACGAAAATTTTTTTTATATGGTGGTTGGCCCTTCATGCATTGGATCTAATTGCGTTATGATTTGGGAGTGGGGGAGTAAAATACAGCTTATAAGCATTATAAAGCACTCAGAATTCAGAATTAAAGATATTTCTCATGTTAATTAAGTAAAACATTGAAGGCATTTCGTTTTATTATATTAGGGTGAATAATTTTATCTTTGCAATTTCACGATTAATGGTTTTGTTTACATACAACGGAGGGTTTCAATGAAGCCGATTAAAATCAGCACCTTAAAAACCAGCGTCGCTCTTTTATTAGCAGCCGGATTATTGTCAGGTTGTGGGGGGGAAGCAGAAGATGCGGCAGATCAAAACAATGAAGTAATGGGCGACGCCGTTCAAAATGTAGAAGAATATGTTGAACCGGTTCTCAATATTGATGAATATGGACGCATAAGTAGTGTGGATGAAGTTGAGGATATGGGGGGCATGGATGACATGGATGACGGTATGGTCAGCATGGGTGATGATATGCCTGACATGAGTGAGAGTATGTCAGACATGGGTGACGGTATGTCAGATATGATGGATTCAGTTGCAGAGTCAACCGAAGATGCAGTTGATGCAGGCATGGAAATGGTTGATGATGGTATGGGAGCATTAGATTCAATGCTCGAAGTTGCAGAAGATGAAATTGATGGCGCTCAAGATATGATGGTGGAAGTTCAGGAAGATGTCGTGGAAGCATCTTCATCGGCTATTGATGAATTACCAGTAGAAGCAATGATGGATGATGCCACTGAAGTAGTGACCGCAACTAATGAAATTATACGTGACGTGCAACAGGGGTTAGTAAATGCCGGTTTTAATCCTGGCCCTGTTGATGGCTTTAGTGGTCCCAGAACAACAGCTGCAATGGAGAGTTTTCAACAACAAAATGGTCTTGCCGTTGGTCAGTTAACCAAGGAAACTTTGCGGGCGTTAGGCGTTGATTTCTAATTTCCACTAATGTGGTCTAATTTGTTGTTTCATAGTATTTAACCAAAGGCCATTTATGGCCTTTGGTGTTTCTATTATCATTTTATTATGTTTTTCAGCGCAAGATAGAAGTCATTTCTTGGCTTATATTTTTTTCCTTCCAGTTCGTTTTCCCGAGTTCATTGCAAGAGTTTTTGCTATAGCGAGCGATATATTCTATAGATAACGGCCTAAAAATATTGGTATAATCTGTTTAATTTATCGTTTTGTGGCTTAATTCTTGGCGATTATCGATAATAATTCATTATTATTTATTAATAATTGTCCAGCTTAAATTAATTGGTTTTTTGAAGTAATTTTGGAGGTTTTACGCATGGGTGTTCCTTTACGTCAACAGATTGCGGTCGGCAGTTATCTAATCAAGCAGAAATTAAAAGGAGTGAAAAAATATCCTTTAGTGTTGATGTTAGAGCCATTATTTCGCTGCAATTTAGCCTGCGCAGGTTGTGGAAAAATAGCACATCCAGAAGATATTCTGGATAAGCGCCTTTCCTATGAAGAATGTATGCAGGCAGTTGATGAGTGTGGCGCACCGATGGTTTCCATTCCTGGTGGAGAACCATTGTTGCATAAGGAAATGCCGCAAATTGTACAAGGAATTATTGCACGTAAAAAATACATATACTTATGTACCAACGCGCTTTTACTAAAAAAACGTATTAATGATTACGCTCCATCACCCTATCTAACTTTTTCAGTGCATCTTGATGGTTTAAAGGAAAGGCATGATACTTCTGTTTGTCAGGACGGTGTGTTTGATCGGGCTGTTGAGGCAATAAAACTGGCCTTGGATAAAGGTTTCAGAGTGACGGTAAATTGCACCTTATTTCAAGGCGAGACGCCAGAGGATGTTGCCGAATTTCTTGATTATGCTATGGAATTAGGTGTGGAAGGTGCAACCATCGCGCCTGGATTCAGTTATGAACACGCGCCACAGCAGGATGTTTTCATTAAAACCCAGGATACCAAGAAATTGTTTCGAGGTATTTTTGACATAGGAAAAAAACTAAAACGCAAGTGGACATTAAATCACTCCGCGCTTTATCTGGATTATTTGGCCGGAAACCAAGATTATAAGTGTACGCCATGGGGCAACCCCACCCGCAATGTATTTGGGTGGCAAAAGCCTTGTTACTTATTGGCGGATGAAGGTTATGTCAATACATTTAATGAATTGCTTGAAGATACGCCGTGGGAAAAATACGGCAGCTCCAGCAATCCTAAATGTGCGCAGTGTATGGCGCACTGTGGTTACGAAGCGACTGCGGTTGAAGATACGCTGCAGAACCCATGGAAAGCATTTATGGTGTCAATGAAAGGCCCTAGAACAACTGGTGAAATGGTTTCTGAACCAGTTCCTCAGTGGGAGGAAGAAAAGAAGTCACCTAAGAAATTGTCTGACATTCCAGTCACAGTTACTAACAAAAACTAACATTTCGCGCTTTGATAGTGCTTAAACAGAGCTACTATGGGCTGGTTTAATGGCAGATGTTTTGCTATATGGATCGGTATTCGGCGCAATTTGCTGGGTATCATTGCTGCTACTGCCTTGGTTTCCCTGGAGCATTCGTGAACAGATAGAAGTAGACTCAGGTACTGCTTCCAATGAAACATTAGCAGATATTACCGTACTGATTCCAGCACGTAATGAAGGCCCATATATTCAGCATACCCTGCGATGTGTCAAAGCGCAGGGATCTGGTATGCGAATTATTGTGATTGATGATCAGTCACTTGATGATACCGCTGAGCAAGCCAAGAGCTTGGATGGTTTGGATGTTCAGGTGATTTCAGGTGTCACACCACCTGAAGGCTGGAGCGGCAAGTTATGGGCCCTTGAGCAAGGATTGCAAAAAGTTTGCACACCCTACACATTGCTTTTGGATGCAGAT
>JAHZIU010000018.1 GCA_022601315.1 Betaproteobacteria bacterium | reverse complement strand
CGTAGCAGTGGTGAAGTGTCGGCAGGCGCAGCTACAACCACAGAACGTGACAGTCCTTCGTTACCCAGAATATTTTCTATAAATTCCTTGACTTCACGTCCCCGCTCGCCAATGAGAGCAACAACGATTATATCTGCGCTGGTGTAGCGTGCCATCATGCCAAGTAATACACTTTTGCCAACGCCACTACCAGCAAATAATCCCATACGTTGTCCTCTACCTACGGTCAGCAGTGTATTTATAGCGCGAACGCCAACATCAAGTGGTTCGTTAACAGGTATGCGTTCGAGGGGATTATAAGGACGGCTATATAGTGGCACTGTTTGCTCTGCATTTATTGGCCCAAGCCGGTCTAGTGGTTCACCTACGCCGTTTAAAACACGCCCAAGTAGCTCATTGCTTACATTAACCTGTTTGGCTTGGTCGGCTGCACGTCTTCGTGGATGTTGAATGTGTCCTATCTTTGGGGTTTCCCCAAAAGCTTCTGTAGGAATTACTTTGGCACCAGGTGCCAATCCGTAGACATCACTGGACGGCATTAAAAATAAGCGGTTGCCAGAGAAACCCACTACTTCAGCGGAAACATTATTACCATTAGACAAAAAAATAGTGCAACTGCTTCCAACAGCGAGTTTAAGGCCAGCTGCTTCCATAACTAACCCAGTAACACGTGTAATTGTCCCAGCTAATAAGAACGGACTAGAAGTAGAGACAAGTTGGCTGCAATTTTTTAGAAAATTGCAGCAATGTTCATTATGTGTCATGCTGGTCTTTCGTTTCTAGCCAGTTATCTTCTTTGCCAATAGTAGATAAGATTCTTCGCCAGCGTGTTTCAGGGCTTGCGTCAATTGAACTTCCATTTACTTCAATATAGCAGCCACCCCTTGAGAGTTGATCATTTTCACGAATCTCCCAGTGATCCTGCGATATTTGATCAGCCAAGTGTTGACGTATTAATTTTGCATCATCTGGATGTAAGAAAAGATGAGGGTGTTGTGTTGTGCTTGGCAAGCATCGCATGGCTTCTTGTACGATAGGTAAAATTATTTCAGGCTGAATCTTGAGCGCTTGAGAAATCATTTTTTTTGCTAAATCGAGCGCAAGCGCTAGAAGGTCCTCTGAGACTTGTTGATCAATAAGCTGAAGATTTTGTCCAAGTTCAGATAATAGTGTTTGTAATTTTGCAACTTCAGCTTTTACCTCAGCTTCAGCCTCTTGCCTGCCTGCTTCATAACCATCGTTATGGCCGTTTTTGTAGCCCTCTGCATGTCCTTCTTCTTTTGCTTGTTGAAAGATTAACGCGGCTTGTTCTTCATTTTGTGAGTTTTGAGGGTTATTTTCGCCTTGTTCTTCTTCCGTTGTGGGCGTATTTGTTGTCGAATCCTGAATTTCGCTGGGTGTTTCAAAAGTATCCAACTCCCATCGTTGGCAAGAGTTTAGTTTTTCTTTTGAAATGAAGTTATTTGTTTGCATGTCTTGGTCCTGACTATGATTTGTGAAGTTTCAGGTGGTATTAAATGTCAGCTAGACAAAGAGGCCATTGATTAATTTATAATTTGTTTTTTATGTTGTGTATTTTTATTTATTAAGATGTTTGATTAACAAGTTAATTGTCGTGGATTCAGTTGATAAAGCATGTATGGAACTTGTGCATTGAGTCGGGTTGAGTAACAAGGTAAATATGCTGCTATTGTGTGAATGAAATTTTAGCTTTTTTAGAGAAAGCCTTCTTCCCCTTTACCACCTAGTACTATTTGCCCATCATCAGCTAATTGACGCACTACTTTAAGGATTTCTTTCTGTTCTGCTTCGACTTCAGAGACGCGTACTGGCCCTTTGCCTTCCAAGTCTTCTTTTAAAGCTTCTGCGGCACGCTTAGACATGTTCTTGAAGATTTTGTCACGAAGCTCTTCCTGAGCTCCTTTTAATGCAATTATTAAGGATTCAGATTGCACTTCTCTTAATATTAGTTGGAAGCCATGGTCGTCTATGTCAATTAAGTTATCAAATACAAACATCTGATCCATAATCTGTTGTGCAAGGTCGTCGTCATATTGTTTTATATTGTCAATAACACTACCTTCCTGAGCAGTTGGTACGAAATTAAGAATTTCTGCTGCAGTACGTACGCCACCCATAGGCGCTTTGCGTATATTGTTGCTGCCCGATAGTAACTTCATTAATACTTCATTCAAATCGCGCAACGCATCAGGTTGTATGCTATCTAAAGTAGCAATGCGTAATAATGTGTCATTGCGTAGTCTTTCAGTAAATAAGCTTAAAATTTCACTGGCTTGGTCTCGCTCTAAGTGAACAAGAATAGTTGCGATGATTTGCGGATGCTCATTCTTAATAAGTTCAGCAATAGAAGGCCCATCCATCCATTTTAGACTTTCAATTCCGCTGGTATCACCACCTTGGAGAATACGATCAATTAAGTTTGCAGCTTTTTCATCACCAAGTGCATTAGTCAATACTTTACGTATATACTCACTTGAATTGTCGCCTAAACAGGTTTTTTCACTTGCATCTTCATTAAAGTTGGCAAGAACCTCTTCAATTTCAATACGTTTTATATTTTCAAGGGTAGACATCGCCGTCCCTAAACTTTGCGCTTCTTTGGGAGATAAATACTTAAAGACATTAGAGGCCTCGGCTTCTCCCAAGGTCATTAGCAATATTGCGCTTTTTTTAATTCCTTCTTCATCCATTTCCTGCTACCCATTCTTTGACTACGTTAGCAACGATGGTTGGTTCATCCGTGGCAAGTTGTTTGGCTTTTTGTAGGTTTCTTTCGAAGATTAAGTTTTGCTTTGATTGTTCCTCTATTTCCAATGCTCCTTCAGTTTCTTCAGTTTCAGCAGATCCATCCGCTAATTCACCGTCTGATCCGGGCTCTGCAAGTGCGGGGACAGGCTCTGGTGGCTGAGTTAAGCTTTTTAAGAAAGGACGTAGAATTTTTAATAAGAAAAATAGAACAATTGCTGCAATTAATAGTTGCTTGCCGATTTCTTTGGCCAATAAGATGGTGTCCGGTTCCTTCCAGAACGGAATCTCCAGCATAATTTCATCATCTTCTGTTGAAAAAAGACTGTTGGTTACTGTTAAGGTATCGCCTCGTTGTTCATTGAAGCCCATGGCTTCTCTAACAAGATTATTGATTTCTGCAATTTTTTCGTCAGAGAGTGGTTCATAGGTAACATTTTCTTCTTCGTCTATTTTTTTCCGGTAGTTGACAACAACAGCTGTGGATAGTCGTTTAATATTTCCGGTAGACTGCTGTGTGTGTTGGATTGTCTTATCAACTTCATAATTTACTGTTGATTCTTTGCGATGATCAGTTGGTAGTGATTGTGTTTCTTTATTTAGCTCTCCTTCTTCTCCTTCTTCTACTGCAATTTCAATTGGCGCAATAGCAGGTTCTGGAGGACGGTTGGTGAGGGCACCTGGAATACCGCCTTCGAAATTTGAGCCTGTAGAAATAGATTCTGAAGTTTGTTCACTACGAATTGAAGCAGTGTCAGGTTCAGTACTGTTGTTGGGGCGATAGGTTTCTTCAGCACGCTCTATCCGAGAGAAGTCCAGATCCGCTGTGACCTGCGCACGTACATTGTTTGCACCAGTGATTGGCGCCAGAATACTTTCAATACGTCGTGTGTAGCTATGTTCAAGCTCTTGTACGTATTCTAATTGTTTGGCATCAAAGCCTCGATCAGGTTTTTTATCATTTTGTGTACTGAGCAGGTTACCGTTTTGGTCTACTACGGTTACATTTTTTACTGGCATATTTGGTATACTGCTAGATACCAAATGTACAATTGCGCTCACCTGATCCATGCTAAGAACCCTGCCTGGATACAAGTTGAGCAACACTGAGACACTAGGTTGTTGCCTTTCTCTCGCAAATACGGAAGGTTTTGCAATGGCTAAGTGGACTCGAGCATTTTGAACAGATGAGAAGGATTGAACAGAGCGCGCCAGCTCACCCTCCAATGCGCGCTGATAATTAACTTGTTCAAGGAATTGACTGGAGCCGAATTTCTGATTCTCCATTACTTCAAAACCGACAAGTCCGCCTTTTGGTAAGCCCTGTCCTGCCAAGCGCAAACGTGTTTCATGTACTTGATGACCAGCGACTAAGATTGTATTGCCGCCTTCTGCAAACTTATAAGGCACATTCATTTGCTGCAATGCAGTAATAATTGCACCGCCTTCTGTATCAGACACATTAGAATAGAGCACTCGATAATCTGGAGTTTGGCTCCATATCCAAGCGCCAACCAGTAATGTTGTGATAGCAGCAGCAGCTAGAATCAGGCCAATTTTCTTTTGGTTGGGTAATTGGCTGAACTGGTCAAATCGTAGTGATGTGTTTTGTGGACTCGTATTTGGGTCATCTGGTACTGTTGCCACGAATTATTCTCCTGTTTAAGTTCCGGATAACGCGATCACATAAAATAGAAATGCTTCTCTGCATTTCGAACTTAAACTTAAATAATGTTAATTAAAATCCAGCAAATATGTTGGCTGGTTTTTATAATTTAGGCTAGAAATTAAGTGAAAATTAAAGAGTATTTTAGATTTATAAGTAATTATTTTTTAAACTATCATTGTAAAACTAAGTAAATAGCTGAGTATGCCGTATTCATATGTAATGCATTCCAATTTTCACCTAGGGCTATTTTATTGATGTGTATATTATCGGAAAACTTTTAAACTTTGATTGGTTAAATAAAGCAAATTTGGCAGTCTTATTCTAGTCATGATTTGATGCAATACCAATGCTATTCTGCGCTAACTATTAATCTAAGTATTACAAAGCCTGTGCAATCAAATAAGTCCACTAAATTAAAATTGGTGCCGCTTGATCAGGAGCAGCTTCAGCATGCTTTTGCAGCATTTACTGAAGCATCTGAACAGTTATCTGGCGCTTACCAAGAGTTGCAACATAAGGTGGATCAGTTGACCCGCGAATTGGCACTTGCTAATGGTGAATTACATCGGCAGCTTGGGGAAAAGGAGGATTTATCACAGAAACTAAGTTTGCTGCTAAATGCATTGCCAGGTGGGGTTATTGCTCTGGATTCTCAAGAATGTATAGAACAAATAAACCCTGCGGCAACTTTAATTCTTGGAAAATCATTATTAGGCTTGTCTTGGCAAAGAATTATTGCAGAGCGGTTAATGCCGACTGCAATTGCAAATGAATGGAATCTGCAACAAATTGGCATGTCATGTCAACGACGTATACGAGTCGGGAGTAGTCCAGCTGATTCTGCTGGGAGGCGGATTTTGCTTGTTAACGATATCACCGAAGCTTATGCTATTCAGGAGCAGGTTAAGCGTAATCAACGCCTGACAGCTATGGGAGAAATGGCAGCCAATCTTGCCCATCAAATACGTACACCGCTATCTACCGCTTTGCTGTATGCGTCTCACTTAGGTAACAATGCGTTGAATCCGAATGAACGTCAGAAGTTTGCGACTAAAACGATAGAAAGATTGCATCATTTAGAGCACCTTACCAATAATATGTTGCGTTTTGTCAAAGGTGAAACGACCCAGCTGGAACAAGTTTTTTTACAAGCACTTTTTGCTGATTTACGATTAGTAATAGAGCCTCAGATGGCGCGTCTTGGCCTTAAGTTTACAATAGATGACAATAGCCAAGGAATAAGTTTATATACAGACCATAAGGCATTATGCGGAGCATTAACTAATTTATTAGAGAATGCAATACATGTTTCGAACGCTGGTGATGAGATAACGCTCACTTGTGACTTGATAGAGCGAGACGTAATTTTCAAAGTTGCTGATAATGGTCCGGGTATACACATGGATGTACAAGAGCGATTGTTTGAGCCATTCTTTACAACACGGTCTGAAGGAACGGGTTTAGGTTTAGCTATCGTTCGAGGAATTATTCAAGCAATGGGTGGTAGCGTTCAAGTTAATTCAATACCAAATATTGGTAGTGAGTTTATTATTCGGCTACCCAGTACCCAGTTAACTTGATTATATGAACTAAACTAGTTTTTTTACTGCTATTTGGAAGGCAAGATCCTGCTGGTTACGATGGTTTGTCAGCAGACTGGACTTCGCCAAGTATAGCAGAAGAACTAACTGTATACGTAATATCAAGTTGAAGAAGTATTAGGGATAAAGGAGATTCACAATATGAAGACACTACCTATTTTAGTTGTTGAAGATGATAAAGACTTATTGGAAGCAATTTGCGCCACTATGAAACTTGTCGGATATCAGCCGCTCTCAGCTGCTAATGGAAATGAAGCTATGGAATTGTTGCGTGAGCAAAAAGTAGGGATGGTTGTGAGTGACGTGCAAATGCAGCCAATGGATGGGTTGACATTGTTGCAAAAAATAAAAGAATTTAATCCTGAATTACCCGTATTATTGATGACGGCTTATGGTGAGGTAAGTAAAGCGGTAATGGCTATGCGCCATGGTGCCTGTGATTATTTATTAAAACCCTTCGATCCAGATAGCTTACTTATTCAAGTTAAAAAATATTTGTTAACAGAATCGGAACACGATAGCCATATCGTTGCTAAAGATCCGCTTACATGTGATTTGTTATCTCTCGCCAACCGTGTTGCTAAATCGACGGCTACAGTTATGCTTACTGGAGAAAGTGGTTGTGGTAAAGAAGTTATTGCCCGCTATATACACCAGCATTCTCCACGTGCGTCAAAACCATTTGTGGCAATTAATTGTGCAGCTATTCCTGAAAATTTACTTGAAGCAACATTGTTTGGTTATGAGAAAGGGGCATTTACCGGGGCAACACAGGCGCAACAAGGGAAATTTGAACAAGCTGAAGGTGGTACATTATTGTTAGATGAAATTTCTGAAATGCCATTAGAGTTGCAAGCAAAATTATTACGAGTTTTACAAGAAAGAGAGGTTGAGCGAGTAGGGGGAAATAAAACCATTAATCTGGATATTCGAGTACTTGCTACATCTAATCGTGATATGTTGGCTTTGGTGCATTCAAATAAGTTTCGTGAGGACTTATACTATCGATTAAATGTGTTTCCCATTGAAATCCCATCGTTAAGAGAACGGCAATTAGATATTGAGTTATTAGCACAGCATGTTGTGGATAGAACTGCAGCTGCTTCAGGGCAATCAGCTGCAGCGTTATCAAAAGCATCGGTAATCAAGCTTAAGCAATATGCTTGGCCAGGTAATATCCGGGAATTGGAAAACGTCATGCAGCGAGCAATGATACTGGCAACAGATATTATTGAAGCGGAGCATATTACCTTGCCTGAATTGAGTGCTAACCAGGTTTCGGGTGAAGGAAATAAAAAATTAACGCCGCAGGACATGAAGACCTTGGAGCGCAACCATATTTTGGAAACACTTGATGCCGTTAATGGTTCGCGGAAATTAGCCGTTAAAAGACTTGGGATATCCGAACGTACATTGCGATATAAATTACAACAATACCGTTTGTCTGGTTGTTAAAGTAGTTAGTAATTATTTTAAAGCTTAGAGTAAATTTTACCAACTTAGTTGGGGAAGATGATGGATAAAACTGGAATTGATAATATGTTAGAGCAATTGCAAGCTGCTTCTGCGCTTGCTTCAGGCTCAAAGAATAATCAAGAAAAAATTCTTGATGGCGCTAATAGTGTTGATTTTGGTGAAAAACTGAAAGCTGCTGTTGATCAAGTGAATAGTACGCAGTTAGCTACAGAGAAAATGACTGGCGAATTTGTTAGCGGAGAGTCTGACACAGACTTACATGAAGTAATGATTTCGTTGCAAAAGGCAAATGTGTCTTTTCAATCCATGATCCAAGTGCGTAATAAGTTAGTAACAGCCTATCAAGAAATCATGAATATGCAAGTCTAGAGTTTATTGTTTTACAT
>JAHZIU010000182.1 GCA_022601315.1 Betaproteobacteria bacterium | reverse complement strand
TCTTCCCGTACTACTAGATGACCCAACTGAGAAGCTTGCGCATTTACGACTTCACAACGGCACTATCTGGCGTTGGAATCGTCCACTGATCGGCTTTGATAATCAAGGTGAACCTCATTTACGCATTGAACACCGAGTAATCTCTGCCGGCCCCAGTGTCATTGATACGGTTGCTAATGCAGCGCTATTTGTCGGTGCGGTGAAAGGTCTGGTTGATGCTGAGAAACCGCCAGAACAAATCGTTTCTTTTTTAAAAGCAAAACATAATTTTTATACTGCGGCACACTCAGGTTTAAAAGCCAACTTACACTGGTTAGATGGAAAACCATGGCAAGCCAAGGATCATATCCGTACGCATATTCTTCCGCTGGCACGTTCAGGCCTTGAGCGTCTTGAAGTTAACAAAGATGATATTCAATTTTATTTGGATATTATTGAACAACGTATTGCAACCGAACAAACCGGCACGAATTGGCAACAACGCTATATCGCATCGCATGGCCATGATATGCAGGCAATGACTGCTGCTTATGCGCAACATCAACAGCTTGGCAAGCCGGTACATGAGTGGACAATCTAAGAAAACCGGTAAAAACAATTTTTTTCGCCACTAACAACTGCACTTGATCGTATATATTACAAGTTATATTCGTACTAAGTTTTTGATATGAACCATCCATGTTAACAATTCGACAAGATATTCCTGAAGGACTATTAAATCTGGAAGCCCACGAGCTTTACAAGATGCTGGATGGCCCGACGTTATTTCATCTTCCCGGTCGCCGTAAACCGGCTCTTTTTGTTTCCGTATTACTGCATGGGAATGAACCCGTTGGTTGGAATGCCATACGCAATCTTTTGCACCATCGTCAAAATAAAGCTTTACCTCGTGCTTTATCTCTTTTCGTTGGCAATATTCACGCCGCAAAACATCATCAAAGACATCTTGATAATCAATCGGATTATAATCGCATATGGCATCCAGGTGATTCACCAGAACATCTCATGGCAGAGCAGGTCTATACTGAAATGGCAAATTCAAAAATATTCGCCAGTATTGACGTGCACAATAATACAGGACTAAATCCCCATTATGCCTGTGTCAATAAACTGGACACCGCATTCCTCCACCTGGCAGCATTATTTGGCCGTACTGTTATTTACTTTACACGTCCTAAAGGTGTGCAATCGCTCGCTTTTTCAGAACTTGCGCCGGCAATTACCGTCGAATGTGGAAAACCCGATAACCCACAAGGTGTAGCGCATGCCATAGAATATCTAGCAGCTTGCCTTGACTTGGCTGAAATTCCATCGCACCCAATTGCCAAGCATGATATCGAGCTGTTCCATACTGTTGCGATTGTACGTATTGCGCCTGGCACGCAAATTGGCTTTCAGGATAAAGACTTAGACTTATGTTTAGTGGATAATATTGATCATCTAAACTTTCGTGAACTGCCGATTAACACTCTGATTGGCTGGCAGCAACTAGATCGTGAACTTGTGCTCAGAACTGTTGACGAACAAGACCGGGAAGTATCCGATCATTACTTTCATTTGGATGGTACTGCGCTACGGGTCCGCAAACCGATAATGCCATCCATGCTGACACGCGATACAAAAATTATTCGTCAGGATTGTTTGTGCTATTTGATGGAGCGATTGGCTGTACCGAATTCCTTAAATGTACTTCAAGAACAGGAATAAGGCGGCTACGATACACCATATCATCCGGAAGCTACATCATTGCTAAAAACTATACCATTCTCCCTTTCTCTTAAATTGTTTGTCGCTATCGCTGTTCTATTGATGCAGCCCGTTGCATCGGCACAAACAATTGAACCCGAAGCATTGCAGAAATGGTTTTCAGAGCCAGCAACTGACCGATTTAAAGCCAATAAAATTAATGAATTACAGAAATTCTATATAGCACGCAATTATCGGCCAGTTTGGGTAACACAAGCGTCAGAATCACCACTACTTGATAGTGCTTTGGCATTCATCGCTAACGCTGAAGCGGAAGGATTGGATAGTCGTGATTATCATCTAGAACAATTACAATATTACCATTCACAGAACAATGAATTTATCCATTCAAATATTGAATTAGAGTTACTGACAACGCAATCTTTATTGATGTTGGCACATGACCTCGCACGTGGTCGACTATCAGCAACGTCTGCCGATAAAGACTGGCATATCCCACAGCCATCCTTTGATGCTGTGCTTTTTTTACTTGAAGCGGTAACATCCGGCGACTTACAGCAATCATTGAATACGCTCATAAAAAGAAAATTAAGTTATCAGTTACTGAAGCAGACATTAGCCCGATATCGTAAATTGGCACCTAATCATGCGACTTGGACTCAGATTCCAAAGGTTCCGCTTATTCGACCTGGTACAACACATAAGATCATTCCATTAGTGCGTAAACGGATTGCTGAGGCTTTTCTTATTGATAATGTTCCCGAATACAATCTGGCTCAGAATAATAGTCCCGACTACGATATAGAATTAGTAACTGCCATCAAGATTTTTCAAGCGCAGCATGGTTTGAACACAGATGGCATCATCGGTAAAAATACGATTAGCGCTTTAAATACCACACTGGAATGGAAAATACGTCAACTGCGCATTAATATGGAACGCTTGCGTTGGCTTCCAAGAAACTTGGGGGAACGCTATTTGTTAGTAAATCTCGCAGGTTTTTGGCTTGCTGCGGCTGAACATGGCGAGCATGTCTTAAATATGCGCATTATTGTTGGCAGAGATTATCGCGCAACACCCAGTTTCAGTAGTCAAGTCTCACACATGATAACTAATCCCTATTGGAATGTTCCTGCCAGTATTGCGCGCAAGGATTTATTACCAAAACAACAACAAAACCCGGATTATTTCACAGCCGAACATATAAATGTTTATGCAAACTATAATTATGAGGCGGAAG
>JAHZIU010000181.1 GCA_022601315.1 Betaproteobacteria bacterium | reverse complement strand
CTGTTCCAAGGCAGCTTTACCGGAACTACGGTCTATCGCAATGGGACTCGTCATAGCCAGTCCCCAACCAAAAAATGGAATACGTAGTAATTCTTTTTTGAGTACCCACACTTGCGGTGGGAAAATTTTTTGAAATGCCAGTGTTTCCCATGCCGATTGGTGTTTAGAAAGCACAATACTCGGTGTTTTTGGAATATTCTCCGCGCCGATAATACGATACTGCAAACCACATACCGTACGCAGCAAAAACAGCATGATAAATGTCCAACTGGATGTAACGCGATAACGCGCATGAGGTGAGAGTGGATAACAAGCCAACGTAATCAGTGCATAGGGCGGCGTAATAATAATTTGTATCAACATATAAAATGTCGAGCGAATAACTGCCATCATCCCAAAGGCCATGGTTGAATAGTTTTTAACATGCGCTGTTGTGTGTTTCTAATCATTAGATACCTATAATATAAAGCAATCAATCGTGATTTTTGGTTCATTATTTACTTATGTTCCCACTAAAGTATCAACCACTTTTCCCAGATCATCGAAAATTTGTGTATTCGACGGTATTTGTACATTCGTACTAGTTTTTTGTCCTTTACCAGTCAAAACCAGAATAGGAGTGGCGCCTATGGCTACGGCTGCTTGTAAATCTCTCAAAGAGTCACCAATGGCCGGTACATTTTGTAAATTAACGCCATAACGCTGCATAATCTCCTCAAACATTCCTGTAGCAGGTTTACGACAAGGGCATTTATCCGCGCCAGTATGTGGACAAAAGAATATAGCGTCAATACGTCCACCCGCTTGGTTTATGGCTTTATGCATTTTGTCATTAATTGCATTAAAAGTTTTTATATCCAGCAACCCACGTCCAATACCCGATTGATTGGTTGCAATTACCACCCGATAACCATTATGCGTAAGACGAGCAATGGCTTCCAAACTACCTGGAATGGGAATCCATTCATCGGGCGTTTTAATAAAAGTGCTGCTGCTTTGACTAATAACACCGTTATGATCCAGAATGATTAATTTCATATCAAGTTGCCAATTTTGAAAGATCAGCGATACGATTCATAGTTTGATGCATTAGTTGCAACAAACAAAGTCGGTTGGTACGTAAAGTATCATCATCCGTAAAAACCATCACATTATCAAAAAACATATCAACCGGGTTCTTCAACGCTGCTAGCGCTTGCAGTGACTCATTATAGTGGCCGCTTTCAAATGCCGCGTCAGCTTTTGATTTTACGTCGCTAAGTGTTTCATAGAGCGTTACCTCTGCAGGTTCTTTTAACAATGCGATATCCAGTTGCTCGGTACCGATCAGATTACGGTCAAAAGATGTTTTACCTTTCATACCTTTTTCCAGGATATTATGCACGCGCTTGTTGGCTGCTGCCAGGCTAGCAGCTTCAGTCAATTCAGAAAAAGTACGCACAGCTTCAAGTCTACGAGGAATTTCAAGCAACTTTTTAGGAAAATAACTCAGCACTGCTTCTATCTCTTGCACTTCATATCCCTGCTCACGCAAGCTACCCGCCAACCGGTCATATATAAAATGCATTGGTGACGGGACATCAACTGTGTCTGTCGTTTCTGATGACTTTGTTAGCTTGTTATCAAACGCTTCCTTTGCCTGTTGCAACAACACATCCAGCGACAGCGGCAATTCTTTTTCAATTAACATGCGAATCACCCCCAATGCATGGCGACGCAATGCAAAAGGATCTTTATCGCCGGTGGGTATTTGTTTAATGCCAAACATGCCTGTCAATGTTTCCAGCTTATCGGCCAACGCGACACAAATACCTACTTGATTGCGCGGTAAAGCGTCACCGGAAAAGCGTGGTTTATAGTGATCTTCAATGGCATGCGCAATGCTTTCACTGCATCCGTCATGCAGCGCATAATAATGTCCCATAACACCTTGCAACTCTGGGAATTCGCCAACCATTTCGGTGAGCAAATCGGCTTTTGCCAAACGGGCTGCTTCAAAAGCATCGCTAGCCAGCGTTTCACCACCCAGCTGCAAGCCAATCGCTTTGGCAATGGTACAAACTCTTTGGATACGCTCACCCTGTGTGCCCAATTTATTGTGATAAACCACTTTGTCCAATCCGGGCAAACGGGAATCCAGTGTTTTCTTACGATCCTGATCGTAGAAAAACTTAGCGTCTGCAAGACGGGAACGAACAACACGTTCATTGCCACCCACGACAAAACGGGTATCCGCAGGGCGAATATTAGAAACCAGCAGGAATTTATTAGATAATTTTCCTTGGGCATCCAACAATGGAAAATATTTCTGATTGGCTTTCATGGTCAGGATTAAGCATTCCTGCGGGACACCTAGGAATTCTGATTCGAATGTGCCCACCAGCACATTTGGATGTTCAACCAATGCGGTGACTTCATCCAGTAAAGCATCATCGTCGATGAGCGTCAGATTTTCTTTTTTTGCAGCGACTGTAAGCTGCTGCTGGATCTCATCACGACGCGCATCAAAGCCTGCGATAACCGCGCCTTCTGACATCAGTTGTTGCACATAACTGTCTGCATCTTTTAACTGAATCGGATTAACACTCGCCTCGAAACGATGACCTTGCGTTTCACGCCCGGCAATCAACCCTAGAACATTAACCGAAATAATTTCTGTGCCATGCAGAGCAACCAAACCATGCGCCGGACGTACAAAGTTCACACTTTGCCAGCCATCCGCCAATTGATAGGTCATTACCTTCGGTATTGGTAATTTGTTAATGGTCTCATCCAGTGCTTTTTGTAAACCATCAACCAACTCGGTGCCTTTGACGATGCTATCCATAAATAAAACATCCGCCTTACCATCCTTGGCCTGTTTTAGAGTAGATACCACACTGGCATCCGCACCCAGGCTGGCAAGCTTTTTTAACAACGGCGGTGTGGCTTTTCCATCACTATCCAGACCGACACGCACCGGCATAAGTTTCTGAGATACAGATTTGTCCGCCGCTTGAAGCGCCACATGCGTGATATGTACAGCAAGACGCCTTGGCGAGGCAAAAGTGGTTATTACACTGTCTTTGGCAATAAGATCCTGTGCTTTTAATCCATCTGCCAATAATTCGGCAAAACTATTTCCCAATCGCTTAAGCGACTTGGGCGGTAATTCTTCCACCAGTAATTCAACGAATAAGTTTTTTGCGGTCATTGAGGTATTCAGGGTCATGCTGATTCTGCAGGTTTGGGCATTTGCGCAACCCACTCTCGGGGTGCCAGCGGGAACGACGGATCCTGATTTTCCCGGCTGACATAATAAGCTTTGGCAACACCGCGCGACAAATTCCGTATGCGTCCAATATAGGCTGCCCGTTCCGTCACAGAAATAGCGTTGCGAGCGTCCAGCAAATTGAACGTATGCCCTGCTTTTAATACCTGTTCATAAGCCGGTAATGCCAATTGTTGCGCAATTAAATGGTTGGCTTGCTGTTCATGTTTGGTAAATGCCAAAAATAGAAATTCAGTATCGCTATGCTCAAAGTTATAAGTGGACTGCTCGACTTCGTTTTGATGATAAACATCATGGTAGGTCAGACCATCTGTCCACACTAAATCATAGACGCTTTCCACACCTTGCAAATACATCGCCAGCCGTTCCAGACCGTAGGTAATTTCACCAGTAATAGGCTTACAATCAATGCCACCCACTTGTTGAAAATAAGTGAATTGTGTGACTTCCATACCATTCAACCAAGCTTCCCAACCCAGTCCCCACGCGCCCAGCGTTGGGTTTTCCCAGTCGTCCTCCACCAGACGTACATCATTTTGTGTTAAATCAAACCCTAACGTATGTAATGATTCAAAATAAAGATCCAGAATATTTTTAGGTGCAGGCTTAAGGACCACCTGGAATTGATAATAATGCTGCAAGCGATTGGGGTTATCTCCGTAACGCCCATCTTTAGGACGGCGCGAAGGTTGTACATAGCAAGCTTTCCATGGCTCCGGCCCTAGTGCACGCAAAAAAGTCGCAGTATGACTTGTGCCTGCACCCACCTCCATATCGTAAGGTTGTAATATGGCACAACCTTGTTTGTCCCAATAACGTTGCAGCTTAAGAATAATTTCCTGGAATGTAAGTGTTGACATGAAAACGCTTGAATATAAGAGTAACCCGAATTTTACAGGGTTTTATCTGTAGCGTGTAGCACGTACTGCACGAACAACTGATATCAATGCGACACATAGTAATAAACTAGCCAAGCCTAATACCAAATAATTACCAGTACGTACGTACGGTGTGGCGCCGGTAAATCCTTGCGCCATACCGTGTAAAGCTGCGGTAGTATAAATGTCTATTTTTTGGTTGATTTCACCACGTTCATTAATAATCGCTGTCACGCCGGTATTGGTTGCACGTAACATATAGCGCCCGGTTTCCAGGGAACGCATTTGCGCAATTTGTAAGTGTTGCTGTGGCCCGATGGAACGCCCAAACCAGGCATCATTACTAACATTAACCAACATCGTAGCTTGTGGCAATTGAACAATAATTTCTTCACCAAACACGTCTTCATAACAAATATTGATCGCCACTTTCTGACCCGCCAGGCCCAATGGCTGTTGGTTAATGCTACCGCGTGCAAAATTTCCTAGTGGAATATCCATCATACGAATAAACCAGCCGAAAATCGGTTCAAATGGAATGAATTCCCCGAATGGTACCAGATGGTGTTTGCGATAAAGCTGTTCAGGTGAAGTGCCGAAGCTGAACATGGTGTTGTAATAATCATCTGTCCCGTTGCTATCAAGTTCAGCCATACCAATCAACACATCGCCATCGTATTTTCTGACATGCTCTGCAAGATGATCCAAATAATCTCTGGGTACATAATGACTGAAAAGCGGCAGGGAAACCTCTGGTGTAACGACCAAGCGCGCCTTGCTTTCCATGACGAGATCTGCATAAATCTTCATGGTGTCCACCACGTAATCTTCGCGCCATTTCATATCCTGCGCAATATTGCCTTGCAATAAACTGACACTAACCGGATCACCGATGGGTTTAACCCACTGAATCTGCTGCAAAGCAAAACCGCTTAGCCAGATTAAACCAAACAACATTCCATAGCGCCAGTGTTTAAGTCCCTTTTCCAACCATAAAAACAGCAAAGCTGCACACACCAACACCACCAGCGATACCCCATAAACGCCCATCAGCGGGGCAAATCCCACCAATGGGCTAACCGGCACCTGCGTATAACCCATGACCAACCAGGGAAAACCTGTGACTTGGCTACCGCGCAACCATTCAAATAAAACCCATAATGCGCTTGCTATCACCACCCATGCAAAAGGAGAACCGAATTGTGAATGACGTAGTTTCCCCATCACCCAACCAAGAGCAGCGGAATACAAAGCGAGATACGCACATAACAAAATCACCGCAATCCCTGCAAGCGGCATCGGCAACCCGCCAAATTCATGCATACTGACATAAATCCAGGATATTCCTGCGAGAAATAACCCCATACCGAATGAAAATCCCAATAACACCGCTTGCTTGGTTGTGGCGCTTCGATACCAAAACTGGAACAACAACGCTAACGTAATTGTCGGTAACAAGAAAAAATTGAACGGCGCAAAACCAAGCACAGTGACCATACCCAGCAAGAATGCGATGAATAGTTTTGTAGTGGTCGCTGAATTCAACATATAAGAAGTGAATTAAATTATTGTAGTTATTTACTGCAGCGTATATTACCTTGTAATAAAGCAATTTGGTTAAAGGTTTGATTACCATCTTGAGTTACTGCCAAGTTAACTGTAATTGAGCGACAATAGCAGAATGAAAAATTCAGCGATCCTATCCAACCACTAAAGATTTCCATCAGAAGTCATTCAATACACAGTGTGGCTCTAACATTAGTTTAATTTAGGCCACTGATGTGTGTTTACAAATATGGCGTCCATCGGCTTAAGGAGCTACAAGATTTCATATGCTGAGTAAATACTGCCGGGACAATTAGCCCAATCTTTTTATGTCACAAAAGCGGACAGTCAATTCCATCGAACAATTCGATTCATTCACTCAATTATTGGGAAAATGATAATGATGCACTAACCCGAGTCAACCGAGTCTATTAAACCATGTTAATCACTCCCTTGCATTGTCTCTCGGATTGGCGCGATAAAACTCCTTAACTTATGGATAAAAGTTTGGGAGCTTGTATAGATCAATACGCTGCCTGAATAAACTAACTGTTAAAAAAAGAAATAAATAAGATTAGGTACGTTTTGTGTGGTGATGCCCAGGAAATAATTAGTGGATAATTCCCTGGGTAAGGAGATTTAGTGCTATAAACTTTTTACATTTGCATATCTTCTTGCGTCTTAAAAAAATAAAACACGAGTGTTTTTTACGTACATATGGTTTGTGTTTCTTACTTTATATGTGCGAACTGATTTAGTAATCACTACATCAGCAATTCTGCGGAAAATCGTTATGAGGATTCATGTAGTCACTCATGATTTTTATTAAACAGATCTAATTATCTGTTATTTATATTATTTCTACTAATGTATCCCGCGTTATTCACACCTTTTTCACGCGGAAAAAAATATTTATTGAGTTTTTCCTGTGTCAGGAATCTCCTAAAGTTAGAAATAGTACTGCTTTGTACGTTTTGTTTCGAGAAAAATCTATAAATATTCCCTTTACTTTATAAAT
>JAHZIU010000180.1 GCA_022601315.1 Betaproteobacteria bacterium | reverse complement strand
TATGTTGCCAACTTCACCTTTGTCTTTAACCGCAGCCAATAAAAACATTTCCGAGGCAATAAATTGGTCACCTCTTTTTTGCGCTTCCTTATCAGCCAGATTAAACAAATTGCCTAGTGTTCTTGAAACATTTATTTCTCCGCCTGAATCTTCAACTTTTGGTAGGTTTTGGAGACTCTGGTTGACAGCATTCTGAAGGGGCGGGACATTTATGCCGGATCGCTGTAATAATGAAACTGTACCGCCATCTGCTTGTTGTAATAATGCAAGCAATATATGCTGTGACTCAATAGTTGCATGATCCAGGCCTACGGCAATACTCTGCGCATCAGCAAATGCTTGTTGGAATTTTGTAGTTAACTTGTCAAAACGCATTAAAACGCTCCCGTTGTATAGTGTTGGTATCTACGTGGGGGAGGCGCTTCCTAATTTCAAGTAAGAATATTTGGCCTGACAATTTTATTTGTGCGTTTAATTCCTTATAAAATTGATAAAGCAGTTGCATATTTTAATGCGAATTATTTTGTTTTCGATATTTAACCTGCCTGCTCCAATAGCTTTCTTGTAGGTAAATTAGCTCTGTTGCAAGAAATCTGAAATTCTGCCTATTTTTTGTTTTTGATATAGAAAAAAACGATGAGCGATTTCAAATCGCGACATTACTCGGACGGTATAATTCTTGGTTGTGTTCGATGGTGCCGCAAATATGGAATTGAATCGGCCCGGTTTTTACGGAGATTTTTTAGTTTGAGTCAGACTGCCTCAACTGAATTCTCCAATTGGCGATAATATAGCTATTTTTACTATTAATAAAAGATATTATCAATAGTAAAATATGATACAAATTCTGGACTATTCACAATTTCCTTTGGTCACACATTTAACCAAATCCTCAAAATCCATGTTATCCAGATACGGTGAGTTTGCGTAGGTTGCTTTACTACCTCGAGTGCTCTGAACTCCGTTAACATAATTTTTTCCCTTATGCTGGGTAATCCAATTACCGCCACTCGATCCCTTTGTCATATCGTTATTTTGCATTGTAATGATCGTATTCCCTGAAACATAGTTTCCTGCTGTTTGAAACATTTGATTTCCTGGATAAGGTGCAGCTGACGGGTAGCCGTAGGCAGTCCAAATTCTATCTTGAGGCGGAAGGTTGGTTATATAACCCTGGCTGCCTACTTCTTTCATCGAAGAATCAGTTAGCAACATGGCGTAGTCAAACGCAAAATTGGTACTATTCTTCCAAGCCGTAAATATGGCGGCACGAGACCACCCCCATGATTTTCTTTTGAGTCCCGGATTTATGAGGTCCGGGTAGGCGGGGTAGTACAAAAACATATCCGACCATTCTCCCTCATCATAGATATTGTGTGCTGCTGTGAGTAGCACATCCAGATAAATGGAACCCGCGGAACCGACCCAATCCTTTCCTTGCCAGCAAAAGAAAAGCTTTCCATTGCATCGATAAGGATATACTTCAGGTGTAGTAACAGGATCAGCTAACTGGCTGCGAGTAAATTTTTCTGACTTCAGTCGATCCTTTGCTGAAATATTGGGTGGCGTTACCACAGGTATCTGATCTAACCATGGGGCTTCTGTATCATCTCCCACGATCGTTTGGGGAGGCTCAGGCAGAGGTTTTGGTATAGCTTTTTCACGCCTCTCTTCACTCCAGTATTTATCAATCTCCGCTCGAAGTTTACTTGGTTCATGTGAAATGGTTTTCATATTTTATTGCTCCAAATTAGTTGTCTACTCTCAACCAATAGAAGCGTTAGGTTTCTCGTTTAGGGAAAACGAATTGGTTGAGGTAGTTTTTCTGTTTCCTTTTGTTATCGATTGCTAACCTGACAGGAATATCGAACGTTCAAGTTTCTATATTCCCGCCAACCACCTGTGCATGCACAGTTAGTACTACTTGCATTCTATAAGCTAGGCAAAAAGTATTGCACCGTTTCCTTTTTGAGTTGTGGGTTACCGGTAGTAGGTATAAATGTTCCTGATTCCGAGTCATAGGCCACAGAAATATTATCTACACCACCGCCAAAAACAAGTTTCGTCATTGGCGATGTCACCGTGGTTACCACAGTATTACTGATTACTTGGGATGCCAGCCATATATAAATAATGGTAAAGGGTGTCATTGTGGCGGTACTTTTTAATAATACGGGCGCTGCTGACAATGCATTACCAATTATCTTAGTACCGTTTACAGTTGCATCCTGATAAAGCCCCACTGTTAAGTAAGTTTTATAGGAATAATTATTAAGCATCGCTAATGAAGCAGGAGTGCCACCGGAGGCTGGTCCGCTCACCGCGCCACTGGGTTCGATCGTATAGAGCTTGTTTTCCAGCGCAGGAAGTCCTGTAGATGAGAGTTGTGTTAGTATCGCGCCATTAGTCACTTCAGAAGTCGATGCATAAATTCCATATAATTCTTCCCAACTTAAAGTATTATCCTGCATGGGATGAAATACCTGCCAGGCCACATTTGGGCCACTACCAGCCGTTGGTTTCGCCACGACCACATTGGTGCCGGTAGTATTCAGTACCGCCAGTTGCTCATTTGTAAATGCTGTGTCCAGTTTATATGAAGCCATGTTATTTCTCTTTTAATAAAATTTGTCCAATCTACGGACAAATATGAATCGGATAGTGCGTTGAACCTGCACTGAAAATTTATTCTATGTTCCTCATTCGATAATTATTTTGCAATCCAGGTATCTGTTTTGCGTGACATACCGTCAGAGGTATCATCAAGTTGTATACAAGATGAGATTGCATGATTGCATTTTTCTAAGAGAAAGATAATTCGTCATTTGTAGAATATTTGAAGTTTGTAATAAGCGGTCATTTCTGCTGAGTTTTTCAAGCCAAATTTTATATGGATATTCTCTCGATGCTTTCGAACAGTCGAGTAAGACACATGCAAATTGAGTGCAATTTGGCTATTTCGTAAACCCGTAGAAACCAATTGCATAACCTCCTTCTCTCGGGATGTAGGTACTACATGCGAAGCGCATGATTCCAACGATTCCAAATCGCATATATAGTTGTGATCGATTGCATACGAGGTTAGTTGCGCAGCATTAGACATATCAAGTTTTCTATAAATATTCTGACGATGCTTTCGCACCGTCGATAAACTTATAAACAGATCTCTAGCGATAGTCTTATTGCAGAGTCCCCGTGCTATCTCCGTCAGTACCTGTATTTCTCGGCCAGTAAATTTCACACCTATCCTCATATCTGTCTTTTGTTACAAGTAAACTAGGTGTTACAGCATTTGGCTATTCGGCGTATGAACTATATTTTGCAAGCAAAGCGATAATTTTTGTCAGTGAAATGATTAATATCCGTTTTGAGTATTACGTGCAGGATTGAATCACTGGCGAGTAGCTCAATGTTGTGCCGTTGGGAGAATCGATCGGATCGGCAGGCGACATGGGACATTCATAAAGTGATGTTTGAACAGTTTGTAGCCTCATTCAAAGACACGCCAAAAGAGTTGACCCTGGGTGTCTCTTGGCAGAAACTTTATTTTTGCTATTACTTGCACTGAAAAAGACAAAAAATACATTACAAAACTTAGAATCTTGGATCGATTTATTTTTTATTTGGAATAAATTTCCATTTGATTGCGAAAATACTGCTATCTGCGAAACTGATGCAATATTGAGGCTATGAGAATGGCAGCCAAAAACAGGGTAAAATTGTTTTCCACCAAAGACTTGGTAAAAACTTATGTCGCGTTACGTACCTTTGTAGGATTTAACCCTAAATTTGAATACAAATGATTGTAAGGTCTACTCAATCAAAAAATATGCCAATAAAAAAGCACCTAGCGGTGCTTTTTTATTAAGAAATGAGACTTTAGTGCAATAATGCTATGGCTATGAATTTACCTGCGCTAGATGCATAATGTTTAAAGGCTGAAAATAACCATGTCGGGCGTAATATCGGCTAAATTGATGCCAACCAGTTCGATGGAAACAGCATTATCGAGGAATTCTACGGTTGCACCGTCTTCCCGTTGCTCTGTCCTGCTAATGAGCTGTATGAGATGGTCTAAGTCTCGAACACCCGTTTCGTTGGTATCAAAGAGCAGGCGATCCTCACCGAGGGTGAAATCCCTTATTGTAAAGTGGCCAAGTGCATATACTTCAAATATATCATTGCCACTTCCGCCGGTCAGTTCGTCAAAACCAAATCCCGCACGTAATATATCATTACCTGCGTCGCCAAATAGTTTGTCTTTTTCAAATGTACCGCCACCCCCTTGACCATCTATTATATCGTCTCCTGCGCCACCGCCAAGCGAATCATTGCCTTCGCCACCATTGATTGTGTCATTGCCACCGTTACCTTCTATTTCATCATGTCCAATCCCACCAACAAGAAGATTGTCTAATTCGTCGCCTATAATACGTAAATCATCTTCATCAAATCCTCCAGACCCAAACCCTTCGAATCCATCGGGGTCTATGATGCCGGATGAGCCCACATTAGGGCGGGGTGTTGTAGTAATTGTCATTTTGTAATCTCCAAAATATTATAAGTTATACAGTTTTTAATTTATTGTTTTTTACAATCATTCGTATCTGCTTTAATATACGAATAAGAATGATAATGATAGTTATTCTTGATAATATCAATTAATGAATGGAAATACAAAATTTATTTTTTATTTTGAGTATCAAATTATTTGAATTAATGTATTGAATATCTATTACTCTTTATTAAGTTGAAAGAGTACTCGTACCAATTATGACCAAAAACAAAGACCAATTATTGCGTCGCGCCAGTGCTGCCATACACACAGGAAACTTGGATGAAGCCGCTGAGATATTAAATGCACTGAAAGTTGAGTATCCTTTATCGCCTTCGGTTGCAAGGCTATGGTGTTTATTAGCAAGGCGCACCGGAAAAACCGCAGCAGTGCCAGACTATGCCGCCAAGATTTATGAACATGTAGAAGGTGACCTGCATAAGGCACGTTGGGCGCATATTATGGGAACGGCTAATTTTATTTTATTAAATCTTGAAGCTGCACATAACAATTTTACTTGTGTATTGGAGCATCTGATTGTCTTAATCAGAACTGGAAAAGTCCCAAAAAACAAGAAGCCAAAGAATATTTCATCAGATAATCAAAACGTATTTTCTACCGGGCAGGCGGAACAATTATTATGGGAAACCTGTGCAAAGTTGGCCACACATGACATTCAGGCATTTCCTTTTGCGGGCACATTACTCGGTATCGTGCGTAATGGCGCATTATTGGAATTTGATAAAGACCTTGATATCGCAGTATGGGTCGAGTCATTAGAACAATGTTGTGCTGAACTGGAAAAAAATGGTTGGGTCAAGGTGCAGATGGGTATTGATTACAGCAATTATCGTGACTATGTGCATGAAGACACGGGCATTACCCTGGATGTATGTGGGCTGACGCATACAAATAAACAGCAAATATTAGGAGGGTTTTCACTGCCAGATCGCCCGGCTGCATATCAGCGGGTTTCAGTTTTTCCTGTTTTTGAGTTATTACAGCGCGACACTGCTTTTGGTCAGGCATGGTTTCCTCAACAACCCGAAATTATCCTCAATG